>CBJMQH010000428.1:0-4789 GCA_966431825.1 uncultured Trinickia sp. | reverse complement strand
TCGATTGATTAAATTGGTTTTTTCGTGGTTTCGCCGCGCTGCCTCGATTGCAGTTGGAAATGTCACGCTTGACGCGGCGCAACAGGCCATTTATTGTCCGTCCTTGCCGCGGCTGTGAGAGTCATTCGCGGCTAATCCGCGGGCGATACGCGTCCGTGCTGTAACTGCGTTGATCCTCGCGCAGAAAAACAAAGGAAACGTGGTCGTTACATGAAGCCACTATTCGACGACAAGAAGCCGATTGCAGTCGGCGGGGAATCGCTGATTCCGTCTTCTTCGTCCGACGTCGTTGTATCGGCGCTCGCCTTGCCCGAAGCGGCCGATACGGGGCCCCTCATCAGCGTTGACGAAATCGATGCGCTCGGTGCAGCGCAAGGCGGACGCATTGCCGCGTTTTCGCAACGTATTCTCGCCAGCGTGCGCGCGTCCGATGCCGATCAATTCGGCGAAAAGCTGAACCAATTGATCGCGACGGCCAAGGGACTCGACCCGCGCGAGGCTGACAAGGGCGGGCTATTCACGCAGGTCACGCGTCTCTTTCGCTCAACGAAGGAAAAACTGCTGGCGCAATTCGATACCGTCAGCAAGCGAATGGACGCGCTCGTCGTCGAACTGGAGCAGCATGCCCAGCGGCAAAAGGCCGGCATCGACGATCTCGAGCAGATGTACGACGAGAACTATGCGCTGCACCAGGAGCTCGCGCAGGCGAAAGCGCGCGGGCAGGGCGCATTGACTGCGCTGCGTGCCCAGCTCGCGCTTCCGAGCGAGGCCGATGACGCCTTCGGCGCCCAGCGGCTGCTCGATATGAAGCGCAAGGTCAACGCGCTCGAAGCCAAGCTCGACGATATCGAGCGGGCAATGCTGATGGCCAAGCAGCTCGCACCGCAGATCCGGATGGAGCAGGACCAGAAGCGCACGCTGACGTCGAAGTTCATGACGATCAAGACGGTGTTGATTCCGGCCTGGACCAACGCGTTCGCGTTGTACCTGGAGCAGCTCAGCACGAAGCGGGCAGCGGCACTCGCGAACGCGACTTATGATGCGGCGGACCAGGCGATTCGCGCACAGGCCGACCTCAATCGGGCCAACGCGCAGGAAGTGGCAAGGCTTGGTCAGCGCCCTGTCATCTCGACCGATACGTTCGAATATGCGCAACAGCAGTTGTTCGGCGCCTTCGACGATGTCACTCAGATCATCGATGAAGGCAAGCGCCGTCGCGAAGAGGATGCGCCGCGCCTGCGCCAGCTCGAACAGGACCTGATCACCCGCTTCGCTCCGAAGCAACACTGAGAAACTTGCGCATGATTACGCTCGAGAAACGCGCGGCGAAGGTCGCGATCGTCCTGGAAAAACGCCAGCTTCTGAAACCGCCTGTCGTTCGCGTCGGCGCGGCACTCGACATCTCGGGCTCCGCGAAGCAGCTCTACAAGTCGGGTGTGATTCAGGAGACGCACGATCGGATTCTTGGCATTGCGCTGAAGTTCGACGATAACGGGGAGGTCGATACCTGGACGTTCACCGAACGCTTCGACCGGCTGCCGACGGCGACGCCCGAAAACTATGGGGCTTACATCACCGAGCAGGTGTTGAACAACCGCGATGTCGAGAAGTGGGGCGCGACGCAGTACGCACCGGTCATGCACGACATCGTCGATTTCTTCTTCAACACACCGCAGGAGACGCGCGGCGCGAAGCGCGGTTTCTTTGCGCGCCTGTTCGGCGCAGGCGATGCCGACACGGCCGTTGCTGAAGCGGCGCCGGGCGCGAGCGGCCAGTTGCCGGCTTGGGTGTTGTTCGTGACCGACGGGCAGACCCCGGAGAGCGACCGCAAGCGCGTGCGCCGCCTGCTGCGCGAATCGCAGCACCATCCGCTGTATTGGACGCTTGTGGGCGTGGGTGACCCGAGCGAATTCGGATTCCTTTCCGAGCTCGCCGACGAGATGCCGAACGTCGGGTTCCTGCACCTCGAATCGCTCGAAGTGAGCGACGAGCACATCTACGAGCAATTGATCACGCAGGAATTCTGCGATTGGGTGCGCGCGAAGTAACGCGTCGGCCGCGCACGCGCGAGCTTTCCTCTTCGGTTCGAATTACGGTTCTCTCATGCTCAAAGACTTCAAGATTCCGCTGTCGTTGACAGTGGTGGCGCTTGTTGGCGCCTTTTTCCTTGGCGGCGTCAAGGATATGGTGATCGTCGCGGTGCTGTCGGTGCTCGAGATCTCGCTCTCGCTCGACAACGCCGTCGTCAATGCCTCGGTCCTCAAGAACTGGTCGGAAAAGTGGCGCAACCGGTTCATGGTCTTCGGCCTGCCGGTTGCGGTGTTCGGCATGCGGCTCGTGTTTCCGCTGTTGATCGTTGCCGTGATCGGACACATCGGGCTCTTCGAAGCGCTGCAACTCGCGATCGAGTCGCCGCGTCAATATGCGGCCCTGCTGAGCTCGGCGCATCACGAGGTTTCTGCATTCGGCGGGGCGTTCCTGCTGATGGTCTTCTTCAAATTCATGTGCGATCTCGAGAAGGACGAGCACTGGATCGGCTTCCTCGAAGGCCCGATGCGGCATCTTGGTCGTGTCACGGCGTGCGAAGTGGCACTGACGCTCGGGATCGTGGTTGTCGCCTCGTTTTACGTACCGCACGAAGAGCAGGTCGGCTTTCTGCTCGCCGGCGTGTTCGGCGTCATCGCCTTCGTGATTGCGCACGGAATCGGCGATCTGATCGGCGGCGAAGACACGGGCACACGCGTCGTGCGCGAGGGCGTGGCGGGTTTCCTCTACCTCGAAGTGCTCGATTCCTCGTTCAGCTTCGACGGTGTGATCGGCGCCTTTGCTCTGTCCGACAACATCTTCCTGATCGCGATGGGGCTTGGCGTCGGAGCCGCTTACATTCGGGAGATGACGCTCGTGCTGCTCAAGAAGGGCACGCTCGCGCAGTATCGCTACCTTGAACACGGGGCCTTCTGGGCAATCGGTGCGCTCGCCGCGATCATGTTCGTCGGCGTGGCCTACGAAGTGCCGGAGGTGGTGACGGGCCTCATCGGCGCCGCCACGATCGGCGCAGCGGTCTGGTCCTCTGTCCTTGCACGCGGCAAGGATGGCGTCGAGGTCGCCGAGAAGGTCAGCGCGGACTGACGTCGCGCGAAAACCGATCGCATTGGGACGAGGACCGCCGCGGGCGGTCCGGCATCGCCGCCGGCGCAAAGGCGGCTTCAAGCTGAAAGAGGTTCAGATGATCAACTTGTCGAAGGGCGGCCGAGTCAACTTGTCGAAGGAAGCACCCGGCACACAGCGGTTTCGGATCGGACTTGGTTGGGACGCGAATGCGACCGATACGGGCACGGACTTCGATCTCGACGTTTCGGTGTTTCTCTGCAAGTACGACAGCGAGAGCAATCCCAAGCTGATCTCGGATCAGCACTTCGTGTTCTACAACTCGGAAGTGCGGACGATGGATCGCAAGGAGACGTTCATTCAGCCGGGCGACGATTTCCCGAAGCGCGGCATGCCGGCTTCGAAGTGCCTCGGCGTCGTGCATAGCGGCGACAACCGGACGGGCAGCGGCGATGGCGACGACGAGGTGATTTTCCTCGACGTCTCGAAGCTTGCTTCGGATATCGAAGAAATCTCGGTGGTGGTCACGATCGATCAGGCAGAGGCCCGCCGCCAGAACTTCGGCCAGGTGCGCCACAGCTATATCCAGATCGCCGACGAGGTCTCGGGTGCCGTCATCGCCAAGTACGCGCTCGAAGAGGACTTCTCGATGGAGACGTCGGTCCAGGTGGGCAGCTTCTATCGGCGCGACGGGCACTTCATGTTCAAGGCTGTCGGTGCAGGCTACAACCGTGGCCTGGGCGACTTCGTCCGCGCGTACGGCGGCGCCGTCTGAAAGGAAGTGGGTCCGGCAACCGTTGCGGGGCCCAACGCTGCCATGGCACGACAGGCCGACGAGCCCAAGCCGCTTGCCTTCGATACGGCACCCGAGCGCACGCCGGGGCGGCTTGCATTCGACGGGCAGGAGAAACCGCGCGCCGATGATCGGCCTGGACCGAGAGCGCTCGCCTTCGGGTCCGAGCCGGCGCGTGCGGCACGCGAGGCAGCTTCGGCTGACGCCACGGCCGCACGCGCGGCGGGCGCGGCCCAGCCGCCGCTTGGCAAGGCGTTGTTCGGAGAGGCGAGTCATGCGCTGCTCGAACAGTGCTTTCAGTCGGCACGGGCCGCATTCCCGAATCTTTACCCCGATTGCGGGCCGCGCGTCGAACGATGCATCCGGCAGCTCGTGCCTTTGAAGATCGCCACCGTTGCGACGATGGGCGACAAGGCGCTTGAAACGTCGGGCACGCTCGTCGAATCGGTTGCGGTACTGATCCGTGAATTCAACGCGCTTGGGGCGGCCGACACGATGGCGGCTCTCCTGGCTCAAGCGACTCACAAGGCCGGCATGCTCGAGCGATGGTTCAAGCCGACAGGTGCGAGCGTCGACTATCGCGCGACGCTCGGCGCGCTCAAGGCATCGCTCACGTTCTTTCCGCGCAGAAGCGCGGCACTCGGCGACGAGGTCGCACGGGCGGAGGAGAGCCTCGTCATTGTGCTGGCCGCGCTGAGCGCCGTGGCAGACACAACGGGCACGCCTGACGACGTGGGACTTGTCCGGACGCTCGACGATCGGCGGGCCATCGTCGGGCAGGCGCTCGCGCAAATCCGCATGCAGCCGATGCAACTGCGCGGGCTCGACGAACGCGTGCTCGATCTGCTTTCGCGCGCCGACCATCTGATGAACGTCGTTCTGCCCGCC
>CBJMQH010000427.1:0-4801 GCA_966431825.1 uncultured Trinickia sp. | reverse complement strand
GCAATTCACGAGCATATGACTGGAGAGTCGCCGCGAATCCTGTTCCTGCACTACTGGGGCAAGGGCAAGGCTGTCGATCTGGCAAAGGGTGTCAAGACAGCTCTGGATGCGCAAGGTGCAAATGCAAGATAAGGCGTCGTGGCATATATGCGCGATTGCCACCGCTATGCCGAAGCGCGCTGCGGTGGCAATAGCTGCTTGGAGAGGCTCATGAAATCCGCCAACCATCGGCGTTTACCGCCTGGGGTTTTGTCGTATCTCCTCCTTGTCATTTTCGCTGTGGTTGCAGGGGTTTGGGCGCACGTCGATTCAATTGCAACCGGCACGGAAGGTCCGTCGACCCTGCCACTCACCCACGTCGTCGATATTCCATTGCCCGGTCGCGCCACACGGCTCGATTACGAGAGCTACGACCCCGCTCGCCATCTTCTGTTTATCGCGCATCTCGGCGACGGGGAGGTGATCGTCTTCGACACGGGCGCCGGACACGTGATCGCTCGCATTCCCGGCGTTGCATCCGTTCACGGCGTGCTGGCGATTGCCGAGCTGTCACGCGTGTATGCTTCGGCAACGGGAACGGACGAAATCGTCGCTATTGACGCGGCGACGCTCAACATAGTTGCTCGCATCCCCGGCGGCCGCTACCCTGACGGCATGGCATATGCGCCAGATGTTCGCAAGCTTTATGTATCCGACGAGACAGGCGATACCGAGACGGTCATCGACGTCCAAGACAACCGGCGCGTTGCGACCATCCCGCTCGGCGGTGAAGTGGGCAACACGCAATACGACCCGCGATCGCATCACATTTTCGTCAACGTTCAAACACGCAACGAACTCGTTGAAATCGATCCGACATTGGACAGGATCGTAGCCCGGGTTAAGCTTCCGGGAGCCGAGCAGAACCACGGACTACTGATCGATTCGCAGCATGGACTCGCCTTTATTGCCTGCCAAGGCAACGACAAGCTGCTCGTGTTCGATATGGCTGCACGACGGGTCGTCCAGTCGTTCGATATCGGTGGCGACCCGGACGTGCTCGCATTCGATCCGACGCCGGGCATGCTCTACGTTGCTGGCGAAGCGGGCGTGGTGTCCCTGTTCCGCGTCGAAAAAGCGGGAGTTGAGAAGGTCGGCGAGGGTTTTCTGGGCCCCAATGCCCATGTCGTCGGCGTCGATACGTCAACGCACCGTTCCTACTTTCCGCTCAAGGACGTCGATGGGCATCCGGTTTTGCGTATCATGGCACCCGCCTGAGCCCGGCGACGCAGTGCCGTTAGTGCAACCCCCTTTCGTCCATCGTGCAGAAAATAGCAATCAATAAATACTTTACCCGGCTGTTAATAATTTCTGTTCGCATGTCTGTCTTTGGGTGTGTCGCAAGCCCGTGGAAATGATGTCAGAATTGATATATTTCGAAATGATGTGCTGTGGTTGATCGTCGGTTGATATAGATTTCATGTGGATGGGATATGAATTTTTCGAATTTAATCGAGAGTTATATTGACGCTAAGGACGGAAATCGACCTCATGTTTTAGGCGATGCATTCGAGTCCGACGCCGAGCTGAAAATGGAGATTAAAACAGATAAAATATCGTTCCCGGGTGCCATCAAGGGGGTTGGCGGCATTGCCAAGGTGCTCGTCAGTGAGTTCGCGCAGAAGTACGAGAATGTCTACACCTACTGCATGGGCGAGCCGCCGGAAGCGGGGAATTCGTTCTGTTGCTACTGGCTCGTTTGTATGACAGAAAAGGGCACAGGTGCAGCACGCGTCGGCTATGGTCGATACCAGTGGGATCGGCGGAGCGAAAAGGGAAAGATATCCATGCTGCGCATTACGATCGAAGAGATGCATAGTCTTCCGTCTGAATGGAGCCCTCAGATACTCGGTTGGGCGCAGGCGTTGCCGTATCCGTGGTGTCCGTTCGATGCGCTGGCACGGACGGCTCCCGCGCTTTCGCCGGTTCAAGGCGTGGTGTCGGAACTGACGCGGCGCGCCGCGGCAAGCGCGTAACCTTTGCGGCACGTCGAGCCTCTGTCGGCACGCGAAGGAAGTGGTTCTTTATCGCAGCGCTTGGGATGCCAAAAGCGTCTCGCTGCGGAGCATAGCGATGAAACCCGCTAGCGCAAGCGCCAGCAGCAGTGCAGCCGACGACGCCTTCACCCAACGTTGCCTGCGTACCGCCGGATGATTGGCCGCTGCCGCATACGCCGTCATGATCGCAAAATCGACGGCAATCCAAAGCGCGACCAATATGGCAAGGCTCATCTGCGACGTTGGAGTAATGCCGATAAATTGCGGAAAGAAGGCGACGAAGAACAAGACGTCCTTGGGATTGGCGATGCCGACAAGGAAACCCTGCACGACCGAAGGCAGACGGCGCCGCCCGTGCACTGACGGCGGCGCCATTTCCGCCGGACCCGTGCGAGTGGCGCGCCATTTCGTCGCGCAGCGTGCGTACGGCCATCGCTGCAATGACGAAATAGCCGATACCCTGGAGCGCCCCTAGCAGCCGCGTGCTGATCAGCACCGCGCCCGATATCAAGAGTGCGGCAAATGCGATCAGCACGAGGCTCGCCGCATTCGTCCCCAACGCAATCAACGCTGCCTGCCGGAACCCGCGGCGGGCAGCGGTGCCCAGCACGAGCATCACAACCGGTCCCGGTCAACATGATGGAGCAGGGCAATGCCGCGGCCGTTGCCGGCCACGGCGTATCGATCGGCGACCTGGCGCTGTGCGCCGGGGCGATCGAGCAAAGGCAGCTCGTTCTGCCTTTCGACACGGCAGTTGCGAGCGGCGACGCTTATTACCTCGTCTGGCCCGACGACGGGAGCAAAGCCGCGCAGGTACAGGCACTCCTCGCCTTCCTGCTCGGCCGGCTACCTCACTTCGCGGGCTCGTCGATCCGGTTCGCTAAAACGCATTGAAGCGCGTCAGTTCGACGCAAAGCTCCCGGCAAGCCAGTTGTTCATCATCGTATAGGCACGCGCCGACGCTTTCGCGTCGTAGCGGCAATTGCCGGTCGGCGTCGTGGCTTCCGTCTCGGTAAAGCAATGCACGGCATGACCGATTTCGACGAATTGCCAGTCGGCGCGGTTGTTTTTCATTTCCTGCGTAAAGGCAGGCACTTGGGGCATGGTCATCGTATCGTCGGCGCCGTTCATGGCGAGGACGCGCGCCTTGATATTCGCACCCAGTGCAGGGTTGTCGGTCCGCAAGTCGCCGTGGAACGCGATCACGGCCTTTGCGTCGGCGCCGGTGCGCGCCAGATCGAGGACAGCGGCGCCCCCGAAACAAAAACCGATCGCCGCAAGCCGCGACGGATCGATCGGCGCATCGGCCGCCTGCGCCTTCAACTCGTCGAACGCCTTGACGATACGGGCACGCATCAAACCGCGGTCGCTATAGAGTGGGGCGACCGCCGCTTTTGCCTGATTGTCGTCGCCCGCTTGCACGACTTTGCCGTACATGTCGACGAGCAGGATCACGTACGATTTGCCCGCGATCATCTTGGCTTTCTCGATCGCCGTCTCGTTCACGCCATACCAGTTCGGTACCATCACCAAGCCCGGGCGCTTGGCGTCGCCCGCATCGTCATAGACAAGAAAACTATGAAACGTCGTGCCGTCCAATGTCCAATCGACCGGACGCGAAACCATTTTTGCGAAAGCAGGCGAAACACTGAGGAGACCGAACAGGACGAGCGCGAGACGGATGATTCGCATGACGGGATTCTCTCTATCGAGGGTTCAGGATGTGTTGCTGCGGTAACGAGGGGCTGCATGTGAAGGACGTGCCGGCCGTTGACTGAGCCAGATGCTGCCGATGACGAGCGCGATACCCGCGATCTGAAGCGGGCTCAGCGTTTGGCCCAGGAACAGCCACCCGAGCAGCACGGCTGTCATCGGACTGATGAACAGCAGCGGCGACACGACGGTAGATTCCAGCCGCGCGATACCCCGGAACCACAGGGCATAGGTCAGCGCCGCACCGACCAGTCCCAGCCATGCGAGTGCACCGAGGTTGACGAGCGTCGGCGCGGGCATGGGCGGGGTGTAAGCGAGTACCACCGGCACGAGCAGGAGGCCGCCGGCGGTCAATTGCCATGCAGTGAACGTGAGCAGCGATACCGGTGGTTGCCATTTACGCGTCAGAATATTGCCGATGCCCATCGAGGCGGCGCCCGCCAGACCCGCGGCTACGCCGATCGGGTCGAGCGCCGCGCGCGGGCTCAATACGAGCAGCGCGACGCCGCCGATGCCGACGAGCGCAGCAACGACGGACGACACCCGAAGTGCGCTGCCGAGCAAAAGCCTGGCGAGGAAGACGGCAAAGAGCGGTTGTACGGCAGCGACCGTACCGGCCACGCCACCCGGCAGCCGGTAAGCCGCCACGAACAGCATGCTCAGAAACACGGAAATGTTCAGCGCCCCGAGCACGAACGTGCGCAACCACCAGATGCCCGACGGCAATTGTCGCACTATCAGGAGCAACAGCAAGCCGGCGGGCAACGCGCGCAGCATCGCAACCGCAATCGGCGAGAAATTGGGCAGGCATTGCGTCGTCACGATGTACGTGCTGCCCCAGACAACGGGTGCAACCGCCGTCAGCACGACATCCGACGCTGGCGGTTTCAGGGAAGCTCCAGCACTTTGGCGAGCGCTCGCCGCGGTTTCTGCGGCCAGTTGCCCGCCGCTGCACGGCCGACGGGGATCAGCATCACCGGCACTTCGTGGGCGGCCAAGCCGAACGCTTGCGCGACACCCTGCGCATCGAACCCGCTCCTTGCGCTCGATAA
>CBJMQH010000426.1:0-4802 GCA_966431825.1 uncultured Trinickia sp. | reverse complement strand
CGGCCTGCATCACGTACTCGATGTTGTCGTGCATCGACAGCATCAGCACGCGCACCGCCGGAAAACGCTCATGGAATACGCCGGCAAGCGCAATGCCGCTCATGCCGTTCATCGCGACGTCCATCAGCGCGAGATCGGGCGACAGGCGTTCGGCCAACGCCAGCGCATCTTCCGCATTAGCCGCCTCGCCTGCCACCTCGAGTCCAGGGACCGCTTCGAGTCGCAGACGCAGGCCATCCCGTACAAGCGGGTGATCGTCGACGAGGATGATTTTCGCGCTGGGACGCGGCGCTGGTGCATGCATGAGTGGCTCAGTCGAAGTGGAATTCAAGTCTGGGTGTTGGCAGGTGCGCGCCGCAAAGGTACCGTCGCCGTCACGATCGTATTACCCGGCTCGGAGGCAAGCGAGAGCGTTCCGCCGATCGCGTCGAGCCTCTCCCGCATATTGCGCAGGCCGATGCCGCTGCGTGCGTCGGCCTGCATCCGCTCGACGTCGAAGCCGCGGCCGTCGTCCCGGACCGACAGCACGACCGATCTCGGCCCGACCTCGAGTTTCAACGTGACCTGCCGCGCAGCCGCGTGGCGAACCACGTTTGTCAGCGCTTCCTGAGCAATCCGAAACAACGCCGTGTTGATCGAGTCGGGCAACGCAGGCGCGCCGTCGTGAATGACGCGCTCGCATTGCAGCTCGATGCCCGTTTCCTCTTTGAGCTCGCGCGTGAGTTGATCGAGCGCGGCGGCAAGCCCCAGATCGTCAAGCATCGAAGGCCGCAGCGCATGCGAGATGCGGCGCACCTCACGCAGTGTGTCGGAGAGCCGCGCGAGCCCCATCGCGAGCGCCGCTTCGGCACTCGGCACGCGCGGGTTGCCCGCGTGTTCGAGCCGCGCAAGCGCCGATTCGAGCAGCAGCTTTGCCGACACCATCATCTGACTGATGCCGTCATGGAGCTCACGAGACAAGCGGGCGCGTTCCTCTTCCTGCGATTCGACAACTTGTTGAGCGAGACGTTTGAGCTTCGCATCGGCGCTGCGGTACTCAGTGACGTTGACGAACAGTGCACAGGCGACGATCACGACGAAGCCCGCGGCGGCGATCCCACCGATCCACATCATCGTGCGTGCGATGTTGGCCGATGCGCTGTCGTCGATGCGTGCGAGGGCGGAGTTGACGCCGTCGAGATAAATGCCCGTGCCGATCATCCACCCCCAGCGCGGCAGCGGCACGACATAGCCGAGCTTTGCCTCGAGACGGTGTGTCGAAGGCCGATTCCACACATAGCGCACGAAGCCGCCGCCGCTCGACGCGGCCTCGATCAGTTGCTGGATCGTGAGCGAACCCTGCGGGTCGCGCAGCGACCACCAGTTGTGCCCGACCAAGCCGGGCTCGCGTGGGTGCATCAGCGAATTGCCCTGCATGTCGTAGACGAAGAAGTAGCCGTCGGGACCGAAGTTCATTCGCTGCAGCACGGCCAGCGCCTCCCGGCGCAATGCCGGGTCGTCGCGCACCGCATCGCGGCTCAATGCATAGAGCGGCGCAATCGCGCTCGTGGCGAGATCGACATAAGCCTTCAGCTCGGCTTCCTTGCTCGACATGTAGGCGGCCTCGACCGTCGCGTGCTGAGCGCGCGCGAGCGCAGTGGCCTGAAGGCGTACCCCGACGCCGATGCTCGTAATCGCCACCAGGAACGGCACGATCGCAAGCAGAAAGATCTTCGTCTTGACTTTCATCGTTGAAGCGGCCGATGCGTACATCGCACCGCACGTCGAACATCGTGGCTACGTAGTACCACGTAGCGCGCGTACGTAGTTATGCGCTTGTTGCCGGTAAAGCCAAATTGAATACTACACGCCAATGAACGGACCGCGCCGATCGGCGTTGCAGTTTCGTTCGGCGCCGGCCCTTTGGCCGGTTGTTCATAAGAAATCCTATGGAGACAGCGTCATGAATCCGTTGAACCGGGTCGGCCGTTTCGCGCTTTGGAGCGCCGTCGCGCTTGCAGGCGCGTACGCGTTCGGCACCATCGCCCTAGGGCGCGGCGAGCGCATCAGCGCACTGTGGATCGTCATCGCGGCCGTCTGCGTCTACTTCATCGCTTATCGCTTTTACAGTCGTTTCATTGCAAGCCGCGTGCTGCAACTCGACGGCTCGCGCATGACGCCGGCCGTGCGACACAACGACGGCCTCGACTACGTACCGACGAACCGCTTCGTCCTGTTCGGCCATCACTTTGCAGCGATCGCGGGCGCGGGCCCGCTCGTCGGCCCGGTGCTGGCCGCGCAAATGGGCTATACGCCAGGCATGCTGTGGATTCTGGCCGGCGTCGTCTTCGCCGGCGCCGTGCAGGACTTCGTCGTGCTGTTGCTGTCCACGCGCCGCGATGGCCGTTCGCTCGGCGATCTCGTGAAGATGGAACTCGGTGCCGTGCCCGGCTTCATCGCGATGTTCGGCACGTTCCTCATCATGATCATCATCCTGGCCGTGCTCGCACTGGTCGTCGTCAAAGCGTTGACGAACTCCCCGTGGGGCACGTTCACCGTTGCGGCCACGATTCCGATCGCGTTGCTGATGGGCGTCTACACGCGCTTCATTCGCCCTGGGCGCATCGGCGAAGTGTCGATCGTCGGCTTCGTGCTGCTCATGGCCTCCATCGTGTTCGGCCAACATGTGCACGACACGCCGGCGATCGCGGCCTGGTTCACGTTCACGGGCACCCAGCTCACCTGGATTCTGATCGGCTATGGTTTCGTGGCGTCGGTGCTGCCCGTGTGGCTGCTGCTCGCGCCGCGCGATTACCTCTCCACGTTCCTGAAGATCGGCACGATCGTCGGACTCGCGCTCGGCATCCTCATCGTTGCGCCCGAGCTGAAAATGCCGGCGATGACGAAGTTCATCGATGGCAGCGGCCCCGTGTGGACCGGCAACCTGTTCCCGTTCCTGTTCATCACGGTCACATGCGGTGCCGTATCGGGCTTCCATGCGCTGATCTCGTCGGGTACGACGCCGAAGCTGCTCGCCAACGAAACCGATGCGCGCTTCATCGGCTACGGCGCGATGCTGATGGAATCGTTCGTGGCGATCATGGCGCTCGTTGCGGCCTGCGTGATCGAACCCGGCATCTACTTCGCGATGAACGCGCCTGCAGCCGTGCTCGGTACGACGCCCGATGCCGTCGCGCATACGGTCTCGCAGTGGGGCTTCGTGCTGACGCCCGACATGTTGGCCGAGACGGCCAAGGCTGTCGGCGAGACCACGATCATCGCGCGAGCAGGGGGCGCACCGACGCTGGCCGTCGGCATGGCGCAGATTCTGCACCGCGTGATCGGCGGGTCGGCGATGATGGCCTTCTGGTATCACTTCGCCATCCTGTTCGAAGCGCTTTTCATCCTGACAGCCGTCGATGCCGGCACGCGTGCGGGCCGCTTCATGCTGCAAGACTTGCTGGGCGCCTTTCATCCTGCGCTCAAGCGCACGGAATCGCTGCCGGCCAACCTGATCGCCACGGGGCTTTGCGTGGCCGCGTGGGGTTACTTCCTCTATCAAGGTGTGGTCGACCCGCTCGGCGGTATCAATTCGATGTGGCCGGTGTTCGGTGTATCGAATCAAATGTTGGCGGCAGTCGCGCTCGTATTGGGCACCGTCGTACTGTTCAAGATGAAGCGTGAGCGCTATGCATGGGTGACCGTCGTCCCGACGATCTGGTTGCTGCTTTGCACGCTGACGGCCGGTTGGCAGAAGATTTTCTCCGATAATCCGAAGGTCGGTTTTCTCGCGCACGCGGCGAAGCTCAGCGCGGCCGCCGATGCGGGCAAGGTGTCGGCGCCCGCAAAGTCGCTCGCGCAGATGCATCGGATCATCTTCAACGATTATGTGGATGCGGCGTTGACGGGCGTCTTCGTCTTGTTCGTCGTGAGCATGGCGGTATATGGCATCGCCGCGGTCGTGCGTGCGCGTCGTGCGGCATCGCCAAGCTCCAGCGAGACGCCGTTCGAATCCATGCCGGCGAACGTCGGCGCACCCTGACCGTTGAGGGGCCGCGTCATGTTTTCGAATCTTTCGGAATGGCGCGGCGCCGGCCGCTATCTGGGCCAGGCGCTGCGCCTGATGGTCGGGCTGCCCGACTACGACACCTATGTCGCACATATGCGCGAGACCCATCCCGACCGGCCCGTCATGAGCTACGAGGCGTTTTTTCGCGAACGTCAGGACGCGCGCTATTCGAGCAAAACGGGCCGGTGTTGCTAAGAGCCGCGGCGTTCAGCCTTTGACGACGCGCTCGATCCGCAATGCGGGGGCGCCGCCGGCCACTTCGAGCAGCCGGTCGACATTGGGGTGCGCGCCGGGGCGATTGCGCGCATCGGCCGTGTGTTCGCCAAATACGGCGAGTCCGTGCTCTGCGGCTTTGGCATCCAGCTGACCGAACGTCTCGCGCAGGTAGTTGTAGACGGCGAGCGAGCCTTGCTTGCCCGGCATATTCTCGATGCTGGCGACGACGGTGCCGTTGCCGTCGATGAGATCGATGCGTGCAATGCTGTCGATTGCCGGCAGCTGGGCGAGGTTGTCTTTGAATGTGCCGGTGGGCTGAATCACTGATGACTCCGTTTTGACGATGAGTGGTTGGGCGGCCCGTATCTTATCCGATGCGCATGCGGGCGCGCGCCTGCAACCCAGAAGCGGGTACGGAAACCATCGATCGTGGAAAAAAGGCCTGGGAGCAGGGGTAAGTCCGGCCGCGCGGAGCCGCGCGTCGGCGGCAAGACGACCGGGAGGTGGCTAGGAGAACGCCGTCAACGTCGCATCAGCC
>CBJMQH010000425.1:0-4814 GCA_966431825.1 uncultured Trinickia sp. | reverse complement strand
TTGACGTCGTCTTCGACGTAATAGAAGCCGTCGCCGGCCGGCGTCATGGCGATGCCGAACAAGTCGCCGTTGCCGGGTGGCGTCTGCGCCTTGTCCGTATCGATCCAGCGCGCATAGAGCTGCTGCCCCGCAACAGGATCGATTTCGACGACCTGACCGTTCAGCGCGTTCGTCACGAGCAAATGGCCGTTGGGCGCCATCACCATCGCCAGGGGGCGGTGCAGCAGGCCATCGGCGGTCACTTGACGCCCGACGCCGGCGCTCGTGTCGCGCGTCATCGGTTCGTCGATCTCGGTGATGCGATTGCCGATGGCGTCGGATATATAGAGCAGCTTACGATCGGGCGAGAGGGCAAGGCCCGTAGGGCCGACGAGGAAGACGCCCTTGTCGGCCTGCGCACCGAAGCCGCTGCCGACAACGGTTTGCGACTTGACGACGGGCGGCTTGCCCGCGGGTATCTCGAGTTCGATGCGCAGAACCGTAGCCTGCTTGAAGACGGGCGGGTCGCCTTCGGCGCGACCGACGCCGAACCCGGCGTTGCTGACGAACAGCGTCGCCGTGTCGCCGTCGTCGACAACCGCCATGTTGCCCCACGGATCGTTGATGTTTGCGCCTCCGATGGTCGAGACGACTTTGCCCGAGCCGTCGAGCACGATCAGGCAGCCGGCGCCTTTTGTCGTAGTCGTGCCGTCGTTGCTGGGGGTGCTGCCGACGATGACCCAACCCGACTTGAGCATCGTCATCGCCGTGGAGAGCCCAACGCCACCCGGGCATTCCTTCAGGTCGCGCGGAACCGTAGCGAACACCGTCATCTGCTTCGTATCGGGCCGGTAGTCGACGATCGTGCTGCCCGTGCCCTGGAGGTTCGCGGCATTGTTGAAGTTGTCGACGAGCACGTCGCCCGCTTTCACAGTCCCTGCGGAAACGGGGGCAACGGCGATCGCGTAAGGATTCTGATCGCCGTTCTCGGGCACCGTATTGATGAGCGTCGCATGCCGGTGCAGCGTTTCGAGGAAGCCTTTCGGCGTGCTCTGCGCCTGGGTGGGAACGGGGCTCAGTGCTGTCAAGAGGGTCACGGCCGCGAGACCGGCGAAGGCGCGTACGACGCGCGGCTTACTGAATTGGATGGCATTCATGAGCAGACCTTGAAATCAGGTATGGAGGCATACACGATCAGCGGGAGCGCCGATTTTCAGAACATGACGTTCGCGCGCACACCGACGACGAATGTGTTGCGCAGCGCACGCGTCTGATCGGCCGGGCTCTGGCCTGCTCCGGCGTTGAACGTGTATTGCACGTCGCCTTGCAATTGCCACCACGGCGTGACTTGGTAGATGTAGGTGGCTTCAAGTGCCGTTTCGCTGCTTCGCGGCACGAAGCCGTTGTCAGTGTCGAAGCCGCGCACGTGATTGCCGACCTTGATGTAGGCAAGGCCGAGGCCGACGCTGTCGTTGTCGCGTCCCGCGAACGGCGCCTTCATGACGATGCCTGCGTTTGCGCTGAGGCTGACGAGGTTGCGGTCGCCGGGTGCGCCCATCACGCGCGCGAACACGCCGATGCTGCGCGCCTCGTCGGGATTAGGTCTCCAGATCATCTGGTCGGCCACCGCGTAGAAGCTGTAGTTGCCGCGGTGCTGGGCCGCATCGGCGCCCGTTGCGGTGAACGGCTGCCCCGTGGCGTCGTTGCGCTGATCGGCGAAGCGGCCGTTGTTGTACCAGACGCCGATTTTGTACGTGCCGGGCAAACCCTTCTTCTTGCCGTCGGCGAGCTCCATTTCGCCTTCCGCAGGCTCATTGACCGCGTATTGCAGCTCGCCGATATAGAGCGCGCCGTTATGCAGGTTGAAATTCGTGCCGCTCAAATTGCTCGGGTCGTTGCCGAGCGGATCGCCATCGAACACGCCGGCGAGGGCGGTCAACGTGGGCGTAAGCTGCGCGCGCGCACGCACGCCGAGCGCCGAGAGCGGGTAAGCCGGGCCGCCGCTCGGCATGTCGTACGAAGGCAGGCCGGGCCAGCCGAACATCGTGTTGATGAACGTCGCCGCGTAGGTGCTCGTCATGAACTCCTGATCGATGCTTTGCTGACCGAGCTTGATGTCGAAGCGCTTGTCGGCGAACGATTGTTGGTACCAGAGCTCCCAGAGCCGCGTGGTGTCCTGCGCTTCGATCCCGCTCGCGGTGTTCAGTGTGCCGAGGTTGTATTGGCTCAAGTTGCGGCCGTGGATCTGCAAGCCGCTCACGTTGAACGTGCCGCCGGGCAGGCCGAATGCCTTCTGTGTGTCGACGGCCAACGTTGCCGTAGTCAGACCGTCATAGGTGCCGCCGCGCTTCAGACCGCCACGCAGATTCGCCAAGTACTCGCTCGCTTCGGTCACAGTCAGCGTGGCGCCGTACTGGCCGAGCAACGGGCGCAGGCCGCCCATGTCGCCAAGCAGCGTCGAACGTGTCCAGATGCCGGTCCATTGGTTCGTAGGCCGGGCTTGAATTTGGAGATCGGCTTCCTCACCGTTTGCGGTTGCGTCGGGCGACGCGGCTTGGGCGGCTGCGCCGAAAGAGGCGAGGGCGGCGATCGCCATGATTCGACATGCGTGACGGCACAGCCCGTTATGGCGCGGGGGCTGCGAGGCGCGCGCTGCGTGCATCGAGGCGGACTGGATTGAAGACATGTTCTATGCGTTCCGGCTGCTTGTGCGTCGGTCGTGAAAGCAAATTGTTAGGAGTGCCGTTGGGCTAACGAATCGTCGGGTTGCGCGCGTGTGCGGGCTGCCACATGGATCAACGATTCAGACCCGGCAAGAGGTGGGACAGATCGTACCCAATCGGAAACGTAGGCGTCAATATGAATGAGAATGATTCGTATTGCTATTGTTGAAATGTAATGTCGTGACGACAGGCCGGGATCCGTCGGCCGCCGGCGAACGCGACGGCCGACTCGTGGCTGAAACGTCGACCCGTGGGGGCTCGATCAGTTTGCGAGCACGGGCGGGATGTAGCTGCCGTAGTACGGCGCGGGTCCCGAGCCGGGCCCGGCGTTCGGCGCTTTGAATCCGGCGATGAAGTGACCTTGAATCGTTTTGGTGCTGCCGCCTGTCGTGCCGTCGATCTGGAAGGGGGCGAATGCGACGATGGGCACGGCGCTCGCCGTGTTGCTGCTCAGGTCGCCGTTGATCACGGGCAGCATGACGGTCGCCGGAACGGGGACCGACTGGTACAGCGTGTCCTTTGTACCGGGCTCGATCCATGTGTTGTCGCCGATGCTCATGGTCGTAGGATTCCCCCCCGACATCAGGTTGCGCATCGTTTGGACATCATTGTTGTTCGTCGCGAACGAGGTCCATTGACCCGAGATACACGAGCCATAGTGGTAGCTCGAACCGATCCGGAGTTCATAGGGCTTGCCGGTCGAAGGATCGATGAGCGGTTGCCCCGTCGTCGAATTCCAATATGCCTGGAAGAGGCATTGGGAAATGGCTTCCGGGAACAATCCCCCGGGTTTCATTGCACCCGGCGGCGAAATGACGGCCACCGCTTTTGCGCTGACGGGAATCGTCGACTGGCCGACGAACGCGGAAAAGAATGTGGCGATCGGCCCGCCGTTTACCCCCGAGGCGCGGCTGATCGAAACCTGGACGGCGGGCTTGTCATTGGTGCCGGGCGTGATGCTAGTCGATTGCATTCCCGAGGGCGAGCCCGTCACGTTCCAATAGCCCGTCTGCACCTGGCCCGTCGAAAGCATGCTGCCGTTCGCGCCGTTCAGGCCGACAGCCTGGTTTGCCGCAGCGGACGCATTGGCCCAGCTGCCGGACAAGTTGTTCCAGTTCAACTGCGAAGCGCCCGCGAGCGCGGCGGCGTCGGCCGCATTCTGCAATTCGTTGCGCACGACGAGCGTGCGCCCGATATCGATGGATAGCCCAATGAAGCCGAGCAACACCGGCAGCATGAGTGCTACGTTGATCGCGATGTTCCCGCGTTGTTGGGTCGGCAGTGCGTGCCTGCGTTCGATGGCCATGAATCCCCCCGGATCGTTTGGTCGTGTGCTACGCGCGACGTGGTCGAGCCGTCGGCGCTTATTCGTAATTCATCGTCGTCGACGATGTCAGCGTCAGCAGGCTCGGCATCGGGTCGAGCATTGCGGCAATGCCGAGCCCCGAGTACTGGTAACTGATAGTGACTGTCAACGGATTGCCCGAACTTGTGCCTGACGGATGGCTGACTGTCACCGTCGGTGTGGCTGATTTACCGAGGCTGAGCAGATAGCTCGTGCAATAGTTTTGTGCAACGGTCGTGATTTGTGACGTCGTGGGTTGCGGGACGGCGTAGACAATGCCCGCACGGGCCGCTTCGCGGCTCGCGTTGGTGATGACGGCCTTGTCGTACCACGCGAGCGAGAACTCGATCGCGCCGAATGTGACGACGAGCAGCAGCGGCAGCAGCAGTGCAAACTCGACCGCTGCGACACCGCGCATACCTGACTTGCCGCGGGGCCGCGAAGCATGGTGTGCGGATGTGCCGCGTACGTCGTGGCGCGGCGCACGTGACGGCGTGATGAATAGTCCTGGACGTTTCATGATTTCCCCGTTTCAAGAATGCGTCCTTGCGCGTTGGCGCGAACGCTTTGTGCGGCAAGCGTTAAGCGAGAAGCGCGCCACACCGCGCGGGCCCAGTATTCGTGCGGCGCCTGCACGTTTCGATCGGCGGTGGGGTAGTTGGATGGTCCGGAATGTCTCAGCGGCAAGACAGAACTCGCGCGGTATTCCGAGCATGTGACACGCAGCGCCTGGCCGTCTGCGCATTGCGCGCCGCCCCGCGCGGCTT
>CBJMQH010000424.1:0-4833 GCA_966431825.1 uncultured Trinickia sp. | reverse complement strand
CGACATGCGTTCGACGCTATCAGCATAAACTCACCGCTTTAAACCGACAGCCATCAAATGTTTCATACGCTATTATTGACGTTATCTCGCGATCTGACCGACACTGTCGAAGCACACAGAGTTTCCTATTCGCAAACACAGTCGATGAGCAGCGCTAGCGCGTAGAGGGAACTTCATTTCGTGGTCGCTCCGCCTTATCCCGACGTAGATCGACACGAACCAGACATCCATTCCAATGACTGCAGGTATCGAAATGCGCACCTCCACACTGAGCCACAAATTTCAATCTACAGGAGTCCTCAATGTTTCGGCGGCCGCGATCTACGCCTTCGCCGTCCTTAGCCAGCCCGCCGCTCATGCTCAATCCACTCAGACGAGCGGGAGCTCGGGCACGACAACGCCGACCACGAGCGCGACCTCGACGACGAACACCGGCACCGCGCCCAAAAGCATGGCCGCTGCTGCAGCATCGGCGAACGCGATCACGTGTTCGGGTGTCACGGTAACGGCCGGCGGCACACCGAACGGCCTCATCACCGCAGACACCCCGAGCGCCGACAAGACCCGCATGTTCGCGCAAGGTAGCACCTTCAACGTCTCGTTTGTGACGAATGCACCCGCCGCCGACACTGTGAATTGGTCCGTGCAAGACTATCTGGGCAACATCCGCGGCAGCGGCAGCTTCACGGTGCCCGCGGGCGCTCAAACGGCAAAGCTCTCGTGCTCATCCGTCGCAAGCGGCTACTTCGCCGTGACCGCCACGCTCGCCCAGGCCGGCGGCACGCTGCCCCGCGCCGGTACGCGCCCGATGGGCATCGCGTCGTTCGGGATCCTGCCCAACGTGGCCGCCGTGCTGCCCGCCGTGACCTTCGCGCACCCCGATCAGCATCGCTTCGGCATGCAGGGGTTCAACGGCAACTGCGCGATGCTCGCCGCGCTCGGCGTTGGCCAGACGATCGACGGCCGTCAGATGTCGGAACTCGATCGGACGGGCCCGACGTGGACGCCGGGCAGCACGTACGTGTCGAGCACGTACCGCAGCGGGCAGATCATGCGCCTCGTTCGTCTCGAAGGCATCCCCGGCTGGATGAGCCCGACGGGTGCAGCCACGATCGCCTACGCACCGGTCGCCTCGCAGATGAGTGCGTTCCAGAAGTTCATGTCGGACGTCGGCACGGATACCGAAACGATCCGCAAAGCGTACGCTCCGACACTGCAGCACAACTACTACCAGGTCACGTGGGAGCCCGCGCTTCACTGGCAGGACACGGCGGCCAACTTCGTCGCGATGTATGCGGCCGTCTATAACGGTATCCATGCAACGGACCCCAATGCGCTCGTGATGGGCACGACGGATTTCCCCGCGTCCGACGGCACGCATAACACGGCCGATGCATTCACGAACTTCCCAGGGCTCGCCAAGTACATCGACGGCGTGAGCACCCATGCGTACTGGGGCGGCTACAACAACCCGAAGCATCCGCCCGAGCAGTTCGATACCGATCCGAATCCTGCGAATGCCGCGCTCGCGCTCGATCACCAGATGCAGAAGCTGCGCGCAAGAATGCAAGCGGTGAAGCCGAACATGAAGCTGTGGTCGACGGAACTGGGCGTGAGCTACGACGAGGGATCGAGCTACGGCCCGAACTTCCCGACCGGCAACCAGCTCTATGCGCAAGCCGCGATCGCAGTGCGCGCTCATCTGACGGTGCTCGGCGAAGGCGCTCAGGTCACGTACTTCTTCTACGGGGCGGACTATCCGCGCGAAGTTGGCTTCGGCACCTTCTTCGACAACGACAACCTGCAGGGCGCTTTGGACGCGACCAACCTGAGCCCGAAGCCCGAGGCACTCGCCTTTGCCGCACTCACGCGTGTCATTGACGGGACGCAAACACTCGGCCGCCTCAAGAACCTGCCGTCGATGGTCTACGGCTACGCGTTCCAGCAGTTGAACAACGGCAAGGTTGTCACGGCGCTGTGGACGCATAACAACTCGCAATGGCCGATCAACGGCGCCTACAGCCAGACGTACAGCACCAGCTACCCGCTGACCGTCGACGCAGCGGGCACGAGCGGCAACGTGACGGTGTTGGACCTCATGGGTAATGCGACGACCGTGCCGTACTCGAACGGCGTCGCCAACGTCACGCTGACGGAATCGCCGATCTACGTCGTGTCGTCCAATGCGAGCGTCATGCAGTCCCACGTGACGGCGCCTGTCGGCTACACGGGTCAATAATCGACGCGCACAGGCGTCGGGCCTCCCGCCCCCCGCCGCCGCCCCCCTACCCGCACCTGTCGGCGGCACCCGCCGCCCCCTCCCAAGGGCTCGCTTTACACGATACCTTTCGTTTTGCTTGCAGCCATTTCGTCGCGGCCTCGCCGCACTTCTGGCGGTTCGCGACTATCCTCATATCGTATTCGCGTCGCCCGATCTGCTTCATCCGCCATTTTTCGAGCCGCCGTTGCCGGGCGTACAGGGGACGCGGCATATTGCAACGCTGCAAAGCGAACGAGGGCAAAGCGCCCGCATCGGACACGCGTATGGTTTGCGTCGATGAAACCGTCGGATGGGCTTAAAAGGGTCGCACCGGCAAGGACCCCGTGACATGAAAGACAGAAGCGCTTCATCTGACGCCGGACGTACCATCGCCGTCACGGCAGCGCTCGCAGCCCACCTCGGCTTGGCAGCCTGCTCGGTCAGTGTTGCCGCATCCGATGCTCCTTCTATGACGCAAGCGGGTGCGTTGCAGAACTACGCAGGCCTCGCGCGCTACATCGACGGCGTGACGACGCACGCGTATTGGGACTGGTACAACACGCCGAAGAATCCGCCCGAGAAGTACAGCAACGATCCGGATCCCGCCAAGCGCGCGATGGCGCTGGACCGGCAGATGCAAACGCTGCGTGCGGCGATGCAGCGCGTGAAGCCGAACATGCGGTTGTGGTCCACCGAATTCGGCGTGAGCTATGACAGAGGGAGCAAGTACGGTCCCGACTTTCCGACGGCGAACGAGCTCTACGCACAGGCCGCGGTGGGTGTGCGCGCCCATCTGATCATCCTCGGCGAGGGCGCGCAGGTCACGTACTTCTTCTTCGGCCCCGATTACCCGAGCGAAATTGGCTTCGGCACGTTTTTCGACAACGACCACGCTCAAGGCTCGTATTCGGCAACGAACCTGAGCCCGAAACCCGAGGCACTCGGATTCGCGGCACTGACACGTATC
The DNA here is from genome assembly GCA_966431825.1 of uncultured Trinickia sp. Lineage (GTDB taxonomy): Bacteria > Pseudomonadota > Gammaproteobacteria > Burkholderiales > Burkholderiaceae > Trinickia. The sequence continues at coordinate 1,606 of CBJMQH010000424.1, read as the reverse complement.
GTCGACGGCACGCAGACGCTCGGGCGCCTGAACGGCCTGCCCGCGACGGTGCACGGCTATGCGTTCCAACGGCTCGGGAACGGTCCCGTCGTCACGGCCATTTGGGCGCTCGACAACACGCGCTGGCCCGCGCCCGACGGCACCTTCAGCGCAAGCGCCGGCACGCCGTACTCGTTGCCAGTCGACGCGCCGTCGACAAGCGGCACGGTCACGGTATTCGACATGATGGGCAACCCAACGCGCGTCCCATTCAAGAACGGCGTGGCGAGCCTGACTTTGACTGCGTCGCCGATCTATGTCGTGTCGTCGAACGCGAAGCTCATGAAAGCCAACGTGACGGCGCCCATTGGGTACACCGGGCAATAAGCGGGCAACGCAATGCGCTGCACGAAACGAAAGGGAGGGGTCATGAAGTCATCGTACGCCTACGCACCCAGGAAGCGGCACGCGAGCACGATCTTGCTTGCGGTCGCAAGCCTGTTCGGAACGTCGAGCGCGTATTGCGCGGGCACTCTGCCTTCAGGCGGGCAATTCGTCGCCGGCTCGGGGTCGATCCAGAGCAACGGCACGCAGTTGACGATCCGCCAGGGCTCGGCCCGCGGGGTCATCGACTGGACGCAATTCTCGATTGCCGGCGGCAACCGCGTCGATATCCAGAACGGCAACGGCGCGACGCTGAACCGCGTGACGGGCGGCAACCCGTCGTGGATCCTCGGCACGCTGAGCGCGACCGGCAGCGTCTACCTGATCAACCCGCAGGGGATCGTGATCGGCCCGTCCGGCGTCGTCTCGACGGGCGGGCGCTTCGTGGCCTCGACGCTCGATGGCGACAACGCCGCGTTCATGAACGGCAGCCCGCTGACGCTCACGGGCAGTTCGCAAGCCGACGTCGTCAACCTCGGAAAAATCGGCTCGAGCCGCGGCGACGTGTTTCTCGTTGCGCGCAACGCGGTCATGAACATGGGCAGCATCACGGCGCCGGCTGGCTCGGTCGAGCTCGCCACGGGCCAAACGGTATTGCTGCACGACTCGTCTTCGAGCCGGCAGGTGTTCGTGCAAACGGGCAGCGGCGGCATGGTGTTGAACAGCGGCACACTGGAAGGCGCACAGGTCAGCCTGCAAGCCGCCGACGGGAACGTGTTCGCGTTCGGCGGAAATCATGTCGCGATCCGCGCGACCGGCACGGCGAAACGCGACGGTCATGTCTGGCTCGTCGCCGACACGGGCACCGTCTACGTGGACGAGCCCGTCACTGCGCGCAACGCGGGCGGCGTAGGCGGTACGGTCGATACCGTGGCCACTGTCTTCTCCCCCGGCAGCACCAATCTTGCGATTCAGGCCGGCATCTGGAACCTCACGGTGCCGACGCTGACAGTCACTCAGCCGCTTGCCGTGGCCCTTGCGAACACCCTGAACGCGGGCACCTCGACAACGGTCAACACCACGGCCGGCGACATCGAGGTCGCGGCCAACATCGGGTGGAGCGGCAATGCATCGCTGACCTTGGGCGCGTCGCACTCGATCGTGCTCGACGCGGGAACGACGATGCGCAACCAGGGTGCGGGCAATCTGACGCTGCGCGCCGACGCCCTCGCCGCAAGCAACG
>CBJMQH010000423.1:0-4861 GCA_966431825.1 uncultured Trinickia sp. | reverse complement strand
CGATCGCCGATTACGATGCAGTCTTCGCCCCGATCCGTGAGCGGCGCAAGCAAATGAGCGGCAACCAGCCAGGGGACCCCAAAAAGGCAGCGCGGGCCATCCTCGATGTGATCGGCTCCGATACGCCGCCGGTTCATCTGCTGCTAGGCGCCGACGCTTCGCGCCTCGTCCACGAGAAGCTCGACACCCTGCGCGCGAGCTTCGAAAAATGGGCGCACCTCACACACTCGACCGATTTCGATTGAAGACGAACCGCACAGTGCGCGCTCGCACGCGGACCCTGCATTTTCGGCCAATCGTCGCGGCCGCGCCCAACGAAACGACGTGTTGCGCATGGCGCAAAAGGTTGATTGCGTCTTGCGCTAAAGATTCGTTGCGTCCTGCGCAAATCGCTTGTCGCTAGGATCGCAGGCCGAACACCCCCTGCCATAACGCAGCGAACAAACCGCTGCCGACAGGTGGCGGGTCCGGCCGGGCTTGCTCTGCCACCGGCGGTTCGACGGCGGCCTCCGGAGTCACGTCGGATACCTCGTCGCTCGCGTCATCCACCGAAGCCGCGGGCGGCTCGCCAAGACGCGCCGAATGCAGCGCTGCAACGCCGTCCGCGATCCGCGCGGCGAGCGTGTCGTCGCAGCCGCGCGCGAGCATGGCACCGAACAGCACATCGCGTCCGTGGCCGCGCTCGGCGAGGCGCATCGCCAGCGAGACGCATTCGGCGTAGTGGGAATCGGGCTCCGGCGTGTCGTCAGCCGGCACCGAGGCCGCGTCCGCACCACCCCCGTTCAACGCTTGCAGACGGGCAAGCTCCTCGGCGAACACGGCATCGTAGACGCGGCGCTGCTCGGGATCGGACAAGATGGCATAGGCTTCCTTCACGCGCTGGAAAGTCGCTCGCGCCTGATCCTCGCGGCCGGCGTTGCGATCGGGGTGCGACTGCATCGCCGCCCTTCGGTACGCCTGTTTGATTTGCTCGGGCGCCGCGTCCTCACGCACGCCGAGGATGTCGTAGAGCGTTGTCATCGCAGTTCCGGGTCAAGAGTTCCACCGATGCTAACACTGCACGCCATCGGTGGCACCCGCCTCGGCAAGCGCCTTGTGCGACAAGGCTCCAGGCCGGCGTGCCACGCGCCGGCCGTGCACGCTTTTATCGCACGGCGCCAATTAATAAACAAAGGGGCTTGATTTCGCGGCGCGCTTCGATTTGAATTACGAAACTTCGATATCACCGTCGCGCATTGAGAGACTGCGCGGCGCGCTGAACGAAGACGCATGCCAAGGCAAATTTTTCTTTTTGAGTTCTTTTTTACTTGTAAAGAAAAAAATACCGAGGCTGCGGGTTTCGACGCGAGAACAGATAACTTCAACATAGACGCAGGCCTCTAAATGAGCGAAAAAAAGAAAGCGCTGATCGAAACCGCCACTCGGCTATTTTCTCGGTTCGGTTTCCACGCCGTGGGTATCGACCGGATCATTGCCGAATCGCGCGTGGCAAAGATGACGATGTACAAGCACTTCCCATCGAAGAGCCGGCTTGTCATCGAGGTCCTGAACGAGCAAGGTGCCGCACTCGCGGCCGGCATCGCGGCCGCCACGGCGGCCCATACCGACGCGCTCGACAAGCTGCACGCGGTGTTTCAGTGGCACGATAACTGGTTCCGTTCCGAAGGGTTCACCGGCAGCCTGTTCATCCATGCCGCTGCCGAATTCCACGCGGAAGAAAACGATATCCTGGCCGCCTCCGAAGCGCAGCGCCATGCGTTCGTACGCCAGATCGAGCGCATTCTGCATGAGCGCTTCGGGCCGGAGGCCGCCACGCGGCTGGCCGAGCGCTGCGCGCTCCTGCTCGACGGTGCCACGCTCGCACGGCAGTTGAGCGGACGCATCGACGCGGCACGCGACGCATGGGACATGGCACAGACGCTGATCGAGCACGAGCCCGTCCAGTTCGCCTGACGCCGCGCCGCAAGGCGCATCTGTAGGCGCGCCGCGGTAACAGCGGAGGCATCGCCTGTTCGCGCACTTTTAAAAGTGCAGCGGGCGCGCCGACAGATCAGGTTACACTCATCGGCATGAAACCGGCCGCAACAATGCGCTGCCTTGCGTACATCCGTGCGCACAGAGCGCGTCCGGCAACAGACATAAGCCTCTGTCGGCCCGGTACAATCGCTTCAACCACGACTCGAGGAACCAATCGATGCGCACCACCGGCTCTTCCGGGGCAATGGCCCTGCTCACCGAAATCAACGATGCAAGCGGCCATGTCGTTCGCTCTCTGCGACTGGAAGCCACGGACGACGGCAAGAGCATTCATCTGATCGATGTCGACGAGCGCAAGCCAGGCATTCATCGCGAAGTGCGTTACGAGATTACGCCGGCCGAACTGATCGCGGCGATCCGCGCACATGGCGCCGAGCTGCCCGGCGAACAGCACGCCCGTTGATGATTTGATCGGACCGCCGCAGCGCTGTCCGCCGCCCGTAAGCGGGCCGCGGACACCCTCGCACACCGCATAAGGGGCACACACGTGCACCCTGAACCTCAAAGTCAAAACACGTGCATCGGCAACGTCATGACAAGGCGGTATTCCTGATTCGTGCTGTCCGAGTAGTGGGCCGAGCCGACATGCCACATTGCAATGAACGTCACCTTAGCGTCCTTGAATCTTCCGCTTTGTACGACGTATGACGGAATGAGCCCGAATTCATGGTGGCGCCCGTGCACGGGCTCGCCATTCTTGAAGTAGACCGAACTGAACCCCGGACCAGCCGGTCCATAGCGATTGGCGAGCGCAGATCCGTCGGCGCCCCACCCCTCTGCCCCCCAGGCCATCGCGCTGAATCCCGGCAATCCCGCGTATTTTCCGTCGAACGTGTAACGCAATTGCAACGACTGCTCGTGCGGGGCGTTATAGTCCACGTCCATCGAGTTGACGAGATAGATGCCGGCCGTTTCATTGACATAGTCGAAGAATTGGTCGCCGAAGATCTTCTGGTAACCGAGCAGCAAACCATGGGGCCCGTGCTGCGCGGCAATCGAAATGCTGAGCGCATTGTTGTCGATCTTGCCTTGCTTCGACGAACCGGTATCGTGTGTCGAGTAGAGGTTACCGAATGCGGTCCATTTCAGTGTCTTGACGTCGCCGATGCTTTGTTGAAGCGACGCGTAGTATTGACGCCACACGTCGTCGGCCTGATCGGCGTAGAGCGAGACCGAGCCGTCGGGTGAATAGTCCCAGGTCGCGCCCGCGTAGGTCACGCGCTTGAACGCGACACCCCCGTACGATGTCGTCAGGTCCACGAGGTTCGTCTGCCCGCGCGCATCGACCTTCGTTACGCTGCCCACCTGCACCGACAAGCCCCTGACCTCCCGGCTCACGAGCGACGCACCGAGGAACGTAGGCGGCAGCGCGCGGTTGTCGTGCGGATCGAGAAACGGGTTCGAGATGTCCTGCAGGCCGTACTTCAGAATCGTCTCCGAGATCCGCGCCTTCACGTCGTACACACCGGGATAGGCCCAGGCCAACTGGTTCGAACCGCCGCCGCTCTTGCCCACGTGCACCATATTGCCCGCACCGGTTCCGCCATCCAGCTTCAGCGCGCCGAACATCGAAGCATCGATGCCGAAGCCGATCGGGCCTTGGGTAAAACCGGATTCGAAATTGGCCATGAGACCGAGCGTCCATGCGTGCCGCGTTCTCGTTGCAGCCACGTGCTGATAGTCGGCGTAGTTGCGAAATTCCAGGTTCAGATGACTGTCCGTCACGAGCCCCTTGCTGTTTGCCTGACTCGTGCGCGGCGGCTCCGGATTGGGTGCCAGTGTCTGCTCCGCGTTGATCACCGCATTGGGCGTTGTGGCCTGCTGGACGAGCTGCGTGTCGCGCTTTCCGTCCGCGCCCGGCTGCGCCTGTGCCACTGCGGGTAACGATGCGCCGCCGGCGGACGCCGGTGCCACAGGCGTTTGCGCATACACGAAGTCGGCACCCACCACCTGTAGACCGCAGCTGAGCACCACCACACCGGACGCCTTGGCCAAAGATCGTTGTCTTTTCATTTATTTCTCTTTTCGTTGAAGATCAACCCATCCGTGCGGGAATGCCACGGACCCACCTCGCTCGCGCCGAACGCAGCGCGCACGACACCGCCGGCGGGCTCGCGCCCGTCGTCAGGACTCTTTAGGAACCGATCAGGAAACCGGTCGAACGCCGGTTGGCCGCTCTATGCAGACCTCGCCTGCAACGGCAGTCAGCCGACGCCGGCGCGGATACACGCGACGTGCGTTGCGCCGCCACGCGTCTCCAGCGTGGGAATCGCCTGCGCGCAGGCCGTTATCGCCTCCGGACAGCGCGTGCGGAACGCGCAGCCCGATGGTGGAGCAAGCGGCGACGGCAAGTCGCCATGCAGCAGGACCCGTTCGCGTCGGCGTTCAAGCTCGGGATCGGGAATCGGCACCGCCGCGAGCAAGGCACGGGTATATGGGTGACGCGCGGCGTCGTATATCGCGCGCCGCTCGCCGCTTTCCATGACGCGGCCCAGATACATGACGAGCACGCGCGTGCTGATCGCCTTCACGACAGCGAGATCGTGCGCGACGAACAGCATCGACAGCGACAGTTCGCGCTGCAAATCGCGCAGCAAGTTGACGATCTGCGCCTGGATCGAAACGTCGAGCGCCGAGACGGGCTCGTCGCAGACGACAAGCTGCGGCGCGCCGACAAGCGCGCGTGCGATCCCGATGCGCTGACACTGCCCCCCCGAGAACTCGTGCGGATAGCGGCCGAGGTGATGTGCATTGAGCCCCACGCGCTCGAGCATCGTGAGCACGCGGGTGCGCACATCGTTGCGGCCCACGTCGCTCGTGTGCG
>CBJMQH010000422.1:0-4891 GCA_966431825.1 uncultured Trinickia sp. | reverse complement strand
CCGTCCTGAGCTTGGCCGGCCAGAAACGAGTCGCGTCGAGCCCGGTCGCCCCGGGCAACCGCCGGCCGCCAACGCAGCGCATCCGAACAACGGCGTGCCGCGCCCGCCGTCCGGCGGCGATATTCGAGCCAGCGGGCCGGCGAGCCCTCGGCCGGAGCCGTCGTGGACGCAGCCGCACGCGCCGATTGCGCAGGGGCATACGCCGGGCGCAGCGCCGCATGCCGCTGAACAGAGCCCGGCCGTCCCATCGCACGAAATGCGTGCCACGCAGCAGGCCCCGCAGGTGCCGCACCCCGCCCAGCTCGAAAACCGCGAACCGGCGGGTGCGATCAACGCAAGGCCGTCGCCGCAACACGAAGCGCAACCACAGATCGAGCCGCGGGCCCAACCCCAAGTTCAACCGCAGCACGTCGAGGCACGCCCGCAACCGCAGTTCGAGCCCAGGCCGCAGCCTCAACCGCGGGTCGAGCCGCGCCCGCAACCGGCACCGCAGCCGCAGCCTCAGCCGCATTTCGAACCGCGCCCGCAGCCGGCACCGCAACCGCAGACTCACTTCGAGCCGCGACCGCAACCGGCACCGCAGCCTCAGCCGCACTTCGAGCCGCGTCCGCAGCCGGCACCGCAGCCTCAGCCGCACTTCGAGCCGCGTCCGCAGCCTGCGCCTCAACATGAGCAGCATCAGCCGCAAGCGCGCAGCGAACCCGAACAGCGCCGCCACGGCTGAGCGGCGAGCGCGCAACAAAAAAGCCTGCGGCATAACCCGCAGGCTTTTTTACTGACGCCGCGCCTCGATTCAGACGGCCATAGGCGCAGTGAGCGGTTCGTGATGCCGATAGCCGACGAGCGAGAAATCGGACGGCTCGACGCGCTCGAGCCACTCGGGCGCGTAAACGCCGGTTTCGGCATAGTCGGGCACACGTGAGTCGATAACGAGCCGGGGACTCTCGTACGGTTCGCGCTCCAGCTGCCGCTCGAGCATCCCGAGTTGATTTTCGTAAATGTGCGCGTCGCCGATGAAATAGGTGAACCACCGTGGCGTATAGCCGGTCAGCCGGCCCACGAGCGAGAGCAGCGCGGCGCCTTCGGCAAGGTTGAACGGCGTACCCAACCCCACGTCGTTGCTGCGGATATAGAGGCACAGCGAGATCTCTCGCTGCGTCACATTCGGCAGGAACTGATAGAGCAGATGGCAGGCCGGCAGCGCGATTTGGTCAAGCAGCGCAGGATTCCAGCCGTGGAACAGGATGCGCCGGTCGGACGGATTCGTCATGATCGTGTCGAGACACTGGCGCAGCTGATCGATCGCCTTATAGAGCAGCACCTTGTGTTGCCCGTCCTCGTCGAACTGCGTCACGACGCGATAGCCGCGCGTCTGTGCATCCGCGATGCGCTCGAGCGCGGAGGCTTCCAGTACCTTGTACGCGGGCCACCGGCGCCACTGGACGCCGTAGACGTCGCCGAGGTCGTCGGGGCCTTCGCGATAGGGATTCGCAAGCCACTGGGCGTTCTCGTTCGCATTGGCGTCCCAGACTTTGCACCCGAGCGCGCGAAAGTCCGCTGCGCTGCGCGACGCGCGCAGGAAACCGATCAGTTCTCCGATCGCCGATTTGAACGCGAGCTTCTTCGTCGTCACGGCCGGAAAGCCCGCCTGGAGGTCGAAGCGCAGCATCGCGCCCGGAATGCCGATCGTTCGAATGCCGGTGCGGTTCTCCTGCCACGTGCCCGTGTCGAGAATCGTGCGGACCAGATCCAGATATTGTTTCATGCGGGTGTTCCTTCTGCTCAGTGGCGGCGCGCAGCGCCGCCCAACCCGCGATTCTATCAAGCTGTATGCCCGCTTGCCGACGCACGTCGGTCAGGCCGCACGGCGATACGCGCCGCCGACACCTCAATGCGCCAGAGGCTGCGGTCCAGGCCCGCCCTCCATGTGCCGCATCCCATGCGCTCCCAGCAATCGGTAAAGCGTAACGCGCGAAATACCAAGGTCCAACGCCGCGTCCCCGAGCCGGCCGCGGTGGCGCAGCAGGGCAACTTCGATGGCGTGACGTTCCGCGGCCTCGCGCGCTTGCGCGAGCGAGATGGGGACGGACACGACAAAGCCGGCCAGTTCCAAGCCTTCTGCCGTGACGAGCTTGCCGTCCGCCATGACGATCGCGCGCCGCACGCGATTGATGAGTTCGCGGACGTTGCCGGGCCACTGATAATTGTGAAGCGCCGCGATCGCATCGTCGGAAAAGCCGCGCAGCCTGCGGTTCGCATCCTGGCGGTACCTTTCGAGGACGTGGCGGGCAAGCACTTCGATGTCCTTACCGCGTGCGCGCAGCGGCGGCTCGTCGATCTGCAGGACGCACAAACGGTGATAGAGGTCGGCGCGAAACCGTCCCTCGATCATCGCCCGACGCATGTCGACGTGCGTGGCGGAAATGACGCGCACGTCGACCGCGACCGATTCGCTGCCGCCGAGGCGCTCGATCCTGCCCTCCTGCAAGAAGCGCAGCAGGCTGGCCTGACTCTCGAGCGGCAGATCACCGATTTCGTCGAGGAACAGTGTGCCGCCCTGCGCCGCTTCGATACGGCCGATCTTGCGCTGACTTGCACCCGTGAATGCGCCGCGTTCGTAACCGAACAGTTCCGATTGAAGCAGGTGCGGCGGAATGGCTCCGCAGTTGATTGCAACGAACGGTGCGGCCCGACGGTGAGACCGTTCGTGGATGGCAAGCGCCGTGAGCTCTTTGCCAGTGCCTGACTCGCCCGAAATGAACACGGGTGCGTCGGTCAACGCAACTTTGCGTATGGTCCGGAACAACGCGAGCATCGCCTCGCACGTCCCGATCATTTGGCCTTCGGCGCCGCTCTGGGCGGCCTGCTGATCGCCCGCAGCGAGCGCAGCCATCCCGCACGCGTGCGCGACCGAGTCGACGACCCGGCCGGCATCGAACGGCATGGTCAGGTAATCGAAACAGTAGTCACGCACGAGCCGTCGCACCGGGGGATCCTGCAGCTGACCCGGTGCCGTCGCCGCCACCCAGCCGACGTTGGAAAGCGCGAGACACGACTCGAGCGCGCTCATCTCGTGGTCGTCGAAGCGACTCGAGAAGTCGAGCACCCCCCCCACTACGGCGTCACCCCGTACGGCCCGCCTGACTTCCCGAGCATTGGCAACGACGTCGACATTCCATCCGCCCGAATTGAATTGGTTACGCAATTGCGCATCCGCGCAGCGCGTCACATAGACCAATTGCCGAGTTGCCGATTCCATTCTTCATACCTCATTTATATGATGAATGCGAAGGCGGGCCACCGACAATGCAGCAACGACGCATTCGCTCGATCCACTCGAAGATCAGACCATCATGCTCGAACAACGGCAGTCAATTTGGAATATTAATATCAATTACTTCAAAGCCCGCCGATTAAGCGGGTGAAACGGTTATCGAAGCTTACTATAGGGGCCGACCGGCGCGCATATCGCACGCAGAAAAAATATACGAACACGCCGCCATCCAACGTGCCCATTCGGTTCCCGATGCCTTTCCGCCCCATAACCATCACGCGTCCGAGGCAATTCGACTACTACCGCATGCCCATTCGAAGCCGCGCGAATCGATGACATCCGCGTTGCGGTTTCAGCACTGAAACGATTTTCGATGAATAGCCAAGAACCAGGGGATTGGGATCCGCGCAATGCGAGTAGCGACAATGGTTTCGCGCCGATGGCACACCTTTCGCTCTATAGCTCGCACACTGGAGAAACCGCCATGTCATCGTTTTCCTTCATCGGTCTCAAACATTGCGCGTGGGTCGCCGGACTCGCCGCCGCACTCGCTGTGCCGGTTACCGCCCTTGCCGCGCCCGGCACGGATGCGGCGGCGACCGCGGCCGCGCCGATCGGCGCCGCCAGGGCGAGCGCCGGTCAGGAGCGCCCGCTCGTTGCGACACTTGCCGCGCGCCGCAGCGTGACCGATGAAGGCGATGGCGCATCCCTGGGCGGCACGGCGCTCGACGATATCGCGCTGTCACATCAGCGCGGCGGCCGCCCGGGGATGCTCACCATCGCTGCCACGCCGCAGACGTTCCAAGGCGGGGTCTCGGTGACCCTCTGGGACGAGATTGCGCCCCCGACGCCAGCCCCGGTTCCGGTCGATGCATCGCGCACCGCACAGGGCAACACGATCAGCTTCACGCGCAAGTAGTGCACGCAACAGGCAGGCACATGCGCCCGCCCCTATAAATGTAGGAGTACGAAACATGTACGCAGACAGTCGCCACAAGAGAATCGCCCGCTCGATCGCCGGCCGGCTGTCAGGCTGCGCGATCTGTGCGCTGGCACTCTCTTGCAGCATGCATGCCGCCGCACAGGACCCGCAACCCGGCGACATCATCATCGAGCGACAAGTGATGCCGCGCGATGCGTTCACGCACGTGCCGCGCACCGACAATCCTGTGCTGTCTCGCGCCACGACTTTTCCGTCAACGACATTCGACGCGTCGATCGCGACGCTCGTCTCCGATGTCGATCTCACGAATGCGCGCGGCTCGGGCGGCGTGGCCGCCGGTGCCGACGGCAGCGCGGCAGGCCTTGCGGCCGCGACGACACTGCTCGCCGGCTCGGCAGCCGCCTCTCGTGTCGCAGCAGGCGCAGGTGCGCTCGGCCAGGGCCCAACAGCCGGCATCGGCGCAACGATCTCGTCATCGGTCACAGGCGCACTCGCCCCGCTGAACGCCGCCCTGGGAGCGATGAAATGAGCATCCAGCGCACGTTGCAACCCGCCCCGGCCGGACGGCTCCTCGCCACCTGCGCACTGGCGCTCGCGCCAATGCTCTGTGATGCGCAGTCGTTCCCTGGCGCCACGGTCTTCGGGACATCCGCGATCGAAGCCGGCGCGTTCCA
>CBJMQH010000421.1:0-4930 GCA_966431825.1 uncultured Trinickia sp. | reverse complement strand
CAAAGGCAACGCCTGAAGCTTTCGCCCAGGCGCTCGAACGCAACAGTTTGCCCGCTACAGCTCAACGCATTCGCGAAGCTGCCGAACTCCTCTAACAAGCCGCGCTCACACAGAACTCTCCGCCACCGCCACCGAAGAACCCGCCAAGCCCGCGCCAGCCAACTCCCCTTCATCCTCATCGCGGAAACACGCCGCAACGTGCCGGATCTCGTCTTCGATCTCGAAGAACGCATCGAGCACCACCGGATCGAACGTCGTGCCGCGCAACTCGCGCATCATCGTCGCGGCCACCTCGTGCGAGAAGGGCGCCTTGTAGCAGCGTCGACTGATCAACGCATCGTAGATATCGGCAACCGCCATGATGCGCCCCGACAGCGGAATCTCCTGCCCCTTCATCCCGCCCGGGTACCCCGTGCCGTCCCACTTTTCATGGTGAGTCGCCGCAATCTCGCTGGCAATGGTGAGAAAGTTGTCGCCTTCAATATGCTTTGCGGTACTCAGGATGATCTGCCGACCGAATTCCGGATGCTTGCGCATGATGACCCACTCGTCTTCCGTAAGACGACCCGGCTTGAGCAGAATGTTATCCGGCACGCCAACCTTGCCGATGTCATGCAGCGGCGCCGAAAGGAACAGCAGGTGAATGTATTCCTCAGTAAGGACATCTACATAATGGCCCGTCGCCTTGAGCCGCCGCCCGATCGCGCGCACGTAGTGCTGCGTGCGTTTGATGTGCGCACCGGTCTCCGGGTCGCGCGTCTCGGCGACAGCCGACATCGACTCGATCGTGACCTGCCGCGCATTCTCCAACTGTCTGCGCCACTGCCGCTCGCGGTGCTGATGCAATACCGCCCTCACCACGGTACATAGTCCCATCAACAGCCCCAGCAGCAACAGCGGTGCAGCCACCGGAATAAACACGCTCGCATGCACGAACGCGCCGGCGACCAGGATCAGCAGCCCGGCCGCGGCCGATACGGCAACCGCAGCAAGCATCGCCAAAGAGCGTCCGGCGACGAACAACCCGCACAGCAGCGCAGCAAGCACCACCCCCACGACAAGCGCGGCTACGCTCCCCCACGCCGGAACGCGCACCACGCTGCCGTCGACGATGTCCTGCGCCAGCACCGACTGAATCTTCAGCCCCGCGAAAAGAGGATCGACGGCCGTCACGTGTCGGTCATTGAGCCCCGCCGCCGACGAGCCGATGAAGACGATCTTCCCCCGCAGATCCTGCGCACGCGCACGGCCGGACAGTACATCGACAGCCGAAATCGCAGCGTAACGATCCGCAGCGCCGTTGAACCGCAGTAGTGCGCGGCCGGACGCATCGATCGGGACTTCATAGCGTCCAACTCGCAGCGACAACCCATCGCGCCCGGACACCACGCTCGCCGACGAGACCCCAAGCGCATGCATCGTCGCCGCAAGCCCAAGACTCGCGTGCACCACGCCGCGATAGTCGATCAACAGCGGCAGCCGTCGCAGCACGCCGTCACCATCGGCGCGAACATTGACGAACCCGCTGATGCGTGTTTGGCGCGCAATGGCCTCGACGTTATCCAGTACCCCCGTTGCACGATCGAGCGACAGCAAATCGACACGCCCGTCGATCCCGATACCGGGGCGCACCGGCCGATCGTCTCGCGTTGCATGGTCGAAGTAGAAGTAGCGCGCACCGACCACGTCCGATCCTGTCATCTGCTGACCGAGATAACCGTCGTTGTCCTGCAACGCGGCCGGCACCCCATCGAAAGACAGCTCGACATCGAAATCGTGCTTGAACGTCCTGCGGATTTCCGCCAACGAAACCCGGTCGGCCTCCGGCAGCATGACGTCCAACGCAATCGCGGCCGGTCGCTCAGCAGCAATCCGATCGATCAGCGCCGCCACGCGATAGCGCGGCCACGGCCATTGGCCCACCGCAGCCAGCGAAAGCTCGTCGATATCGATGACGACCGTATCCCGCGCCGGCCGCCCCGACGCGGCGTGCGCCTGCAGCACATCGAGAATCGCCCGGTTCAGCCGCACGCACGGCGCCAGCTTGAAGACCCCACCGAACCCGATGGCCAGCGCCAACGCAAGACCTCCCAGCATGAGAACCAGCGCCTGCCCACGCGGCAGTCGCGAGTAAGCTGCATACGGTCGCATCACGGCACGCACCTCAAAGGACGAAAATCTCCGCGCGCCGATTGCGCGGCTCGCGCGCCCCGTGCCGCGAAGGCACCAGCGGATGCTTGTCGCCGAAGTACTGCACCTCGACCGGCAAATCCAGCACGCTCTTTTTCAACAACGCCGCGACAACGCGCGCCCGCTGCGCCGAAAGCACCAGATTGTGCTCAGGCGTGCCGGCTTCATCCGCATAACCCGAGACGGTCACTTCCGTCGGCATGTGGCTCTGCACGATTCGAAGGATTTCGGGCAGCATCTTCCGCGACTTCGGCGTGAGCTCCACACTGTCAAATTCGAAATTGAGCATGAAGCTGCATGAGCGCGGCGGCTGCGCATCAAGCAACGCACGATGGGCTTGCGCGAAAGCCTGCGGATCCATGCCCGGCGACGGCTTCGGCGCTGCGTCGGCACCGCCGACAAATACACTGCCGTACGCCTCGTCGATGCGCTGCTGCCCCTTCGCGGACGTCACCGTGACAGCGCCCACGTGTCCGTCCTGGTCCGGCAACAATGTGATGCGGCTGCCCGACGCGCAGCCGCCAAGCAACATCAGGAGCCCTAACAAGACGACGGCCAAGCCGCTCACGCATTGCCGTTTCAGATGATCCATCGCGTTTAATTCGCTTCAATCAGGAAGCGCGTGCCCCGCACGCCGACGGTAGCCGTCGGCGTTTCGATCTTCACCGACTGCGGCGCAAGCTTGCCGATCCTGCCGGACTCGTAAATCGCCGAGCCCTTGGCCATGTACACCGAGAATGCATAGTTATCGGCCTTCGGTTCGAACACGTAGTCGCGCACCAGGATGTCGGCGCCGCCGCCCAGCGTCAGCAACGTGCCATCCTTGAACACAATGGCCGCAGTGGCGCGCGGCGCTGCGATCACATGATCGGCAATCTGGAGCTTCGTATTGCTGACTACGTCGAGCGTCGCACCCTCGCGTGCCACCTTGACGGTGCCCGAGACGCTTCTGACCAACGCAACGTAGTTCTCCGCCGCCATGGCACGCCCGCCCAGGCCGACAAGCCAAATCACCGAAAGCAGAAGCGCAAGCTTTCTCATCAGGTCCTCACGAAGATGAAATATGACCGCGTATGCCCGAGGACCATCGCGCCGCACCGATTGCGGATACTCGCTGTGATATCGGAAGCCCTCGGCAAAGATTTAGGGCTCAGCCAAAACTGGCTCATCCCCCGACACCACTTTCAGGGTTTCCTTATACGCTGCGCCCTGTGCCCGCCCCAAATCGGTGCCGTATACATGCTTTAGACGGCCAACACACCGAGCATGCCCAGCAATGCAAAGAATCAGGCGGCAACTCCTTCTCTGGTTGAAAAACCGCCGCTACAAGCGCGCATCCGAGCCCGGTTTCTCCTACATTGCCGAGCAAGCCGGCCTGTATATTTGCCGCTACGATCCCTCGGGCCGCTATCTGTACGTCAGCCCCAATCTGGCCGAGGTGCTCGATCAGCACCCGCTCGATCTCGTCGGGCAACCGGCAACCCGCAAGCGCTTTCTCTTTCGTCGCTCCGGCGCGAACCATGACGCCCTCGAACAGGTCCTTGCGACCCGAGAGCCAGCGGAACTGGAGATCACCGTCCCGAGCCCCGACGGGCGGACCGAGATTCACCTGGTGAAGCTGATACCCGAATTCGATTCGCGCGCGCGGCTCGTCAGCGTCCTCGGTATCGGCCGCGACATCACCGAAATGAAGCACGCCGAACGAATGCTCCGCGCCCAGGAGCAAGAGCTGCGTGCGTTGGCCGAAAACTCGCCCGATAACATCGTCCGGTACGACCGCGACTGTCGCATCACATTTGCGAACCGCAATTTGATGCGGACGGTCAACGTGCCGGTACCCCCCGTCATCGGACAGCGATCACACGAAATCAGCTGGGGCGAGGCGCTTCAAGCCGAAAAGCAACGCTATCGCGAAGCGCTCGAACGTGTGGTCCAAAGCGGCAAGGCACAAACCATCGAAGTCCTGATCGGTGCGCCCGGCGCGGCTCAACCGCGCCTGCATCACGTCAAGATGGTGGCGGAGCGCGATGAAGATCAACAGATCAAGGGTGCCTTGGTGTTCGGCCGCGACATCACCGAACGCAAGCAGATGGAAGAGCTGTTGGCCGCGCGCGAGCGCGAGTTTCGCTCCCTCGCCGAGAACCTGCCGGACATCGTGATGCGCTTCGATCGCGACGGCCGCCGCACTTATATCAATAGCGCCTATCAACGCTTCACAGGCAAGCACCCGGCCCTGCTCCTCGGCAAAACGTTGATCGAAATGTCCGCGTTCTCCGACAATGCGCAGGTCTACCACGCGAAGCTCATGCAAGCCATGGAGACCGGTCGGGAATGCAATGTCGAATGGGACACCACCGCCAAGGACGGTACGCGAAGAGTCTTCCAAACACGCGCGTGCCCGGAATTCGATGCCGACGGCAACACGATCGGCATGCTCGCCGTTTCGCGCGACATGACCGAGGTCTATGAGTACCGAAGCAAGATCCACCAGCTCGCCTACTTCGATGCACTGACGGGCCTCACCAATCGCGCGCAGTTCAATGAACGCGTCGTCGAAATCTTGCAGCAAGCCGGCAGGGACAGCCAAAGGGTCGGTGTGCTGATGATGGACCTCGACCGCTTCAAGACCATCAACGACACGCTGGGCCACCTGGCGGGCGACCAGCTGCTATGCGAAGTGGCGCAGCGTCTGCTTTCGAACGTGCGCGCCGAAGACACGGTCGCCCGCCTCGGTGGCGAC
>CBJMQH010000420.1:0-4942 GCA_966431825.1 uncultured Trinickia sp. | reverse complement strand
TGTTCCGAGTGCTCGGTCTGCAAACTGGAGGAGGCCCGCGTCGCATTCCTCGCATTCGAAGGGTAGAAAGCGGCCAATCAGCGTGTTGACCGCTCGCCGAACAAAGCGGTGCCCGGGCCTCTACGGCCTCGCGCCTGCCCAGCCTCCACCGCGGCCTGCTCGTACGCCGCCACCGCAAACGCGAATGCCGCGGGCAGCGCGTTCGAATCGCCGAACGCGACCGTGTCATCGGTTTCCGGGTACGTCATATCGTCAGGACGCTTGAACAACTCGATCACAAACGCATCGTGACGGCTCGCAAAGCCGATATCGGCCAGCGCTTCGGCCTCGATCGCATGCAGCAGGCGCCACGTCAGGGGCACCCCTTGCACGATGTAACGCCACGCAATATCGCGGACGATCTGCTCCAAGTCGCGCGCCGCGGCTCGGAAGCGCAGCGCAGCAAGGTCTTGTTCTGTCATGGCTGGCCCTCAATAACGAGATACTGTATAAATATACAGGAACTCGCCAAGCGGGACCATGTACCGATTCCGTAGCCACGGCGACGCGCCCGCCCGAGCGCCCCAAGCCGAGCCGCCCCGGCTCGTCAACCGTGAATCACGATCAGCAATGCCTTCGCTTCCCCCTTGCCCGCGTTACGAATCGCGTGAGGAACATCGGCGACATACCGGGCCGTATCGGCCGCTTTCAGCCGCTTCGTCGTGCCTTCGACTTCGACCTCGATCGTGCCTTGCAACACGCTGAGATGCTCACGCGTCCCGGGTTCGTGCGCATTCGAAACCAGCGCACCGCCGGTACTGAGCGTCAGCTCGTACCACTCGAACTTGCCCGCGAGTTCGATCGGCCCCCAAACGCGCAACTGATATTTCGCGTCGCGTCCGTCGAGCGTGGGAATGTCGTGGGGGCCGGCCACCGTAATCGTGTCCGGCGTCTTCTGCGGGGCAAACAGCTGATCGAGACTGACACCCAGCGCATTCGTCAACCGCCAGGCCACGGCGATCGTCGGATTCGCCTTGTCGCGTTCGATCTCCGACAGCATCGACTTGGACACGCCGGCCGCCCGCGACAAATCATCGAGCGTCATCTTGCGTTCGGTGCGCAGCCGCTGAATATGCTCGCCCACGCGTGGGGGCGTCGCGCCTGGCGCGGCCGTCGTCGGTGCCGCGACCGCGGCGGGGACCGAGGCACCGGCGCCCCGGCGGCGGTTGGCTGAACTTGCCATCTGATTTCCGATCGCTTAAAGTTGTTCGCTATATCGAACTTTAGTTCGAAAAAATGAATTTGTCCGAATTTGCGGACGAACGACTATAACAGCAAGATGCCGGCCGCCGCCGCAAGGGGGCGCGGCAGTGGTTGCACCTCTTCCTGACAGGAGACACCGATGCGCGACAACTATCTCGCCCACCTGCGCGGCACGATCGAACGTATCCGCGCCGACGGGTTCTACAAGACCGAACGCGTCATCGCCAGCCCTCAGGCGGCCGGCATCCATCTCGCGAGCGGCGAGGACGTACTGAACTTCTGCGCGAACAACTACCTCGGTCTTGCCGACGACGCCCGGCTCATCGCCGCGGCCAAGGAGGGGCTCGATCAGGAAGGGTTCGGTATGGCTTCGGTGCGTTTCATCTGCGGAACGCAAACCGTCCACAAGGATCTCGAACGCGAGATGGCCGCCTTCCTGCGCACTGACGACTGCATCCTGTTCTCGAGCTGCTTCGACGCAAACGGTGGTTTGTTCGAAGTCCTGACCGAAGAATCCGACGCGATCATCAGCGATGAATTGAACCACGCAAGCATCATCGACGGCGTCCGTCTCTCGAAAGCCAAGCGCTATCGCTACAAGAACAACGATCTCGCCGATCTGGAAGCGAAGCTGCGCGAAGCCGACGCAGCCGGCGCACGCTTCAAGCTCATCGCAACCGACGGCGTGTTTTCGATGGACGGCATCATCGCCAATCTGGCCGGCATCTGCGATTTGGCCGACCGCTACGGTGCGCTCGTCATGGTCGACGACTCGCACGCCGTCGGCTTCATCGGTGAGCACGGCCGCGGCACCCCGGAGCACTGCGGCGTCGAAGGCCGCGTCGACATCATCACCGGCACCCTCGGCAAGGCGCTCGGGGGCGCGTCGGGCGGCTATGTCGCCGCGCGCCGTGAAGTCGTCGAACTCTTGCGGCAACGCGCACGCCCGTATCTGTTCTCGAACTCACTCGCCCCAAGCATCGCCGCGGCATCGCTGAAAGTGCTGGAACTGCTCGGCAGTGAAGAAGGCGCCGCACTGCGCAGACGCGTCCGTGCCAACGGTGAGCGTTTTCGGGAGGGCATGAGCAAAGCCGGCTTCACGCTCGTGCCGGGCGAACACCCGATCATCCCCGTCATGCTCGGCGACGCGCTTGTTGCAACGCGCATGGCCGATGCCCTGCTGCACGAGGGCGTCTACGTGATCGGCTTCTCCTATCCGGTCGTACCGAAGGGGCGTGCCCGCATTCGCACGCAAATGAGCGCAGCGCATACGCCGGAGCAGGTGGACCGGGCTGTCGAAGCGTTCACCCGCGTGGGCCGCACGCTCGAGATCATCTAAGAGGAACGGAACGACCATGAAAGCGCTCGCCAAGCTCGAACGCGCGGTAGGACTCACGCTTACCGACGTCAAGAAGCCCGAAGTCGGCCACAACGACGTCATGATCCGCATCAAGCGCACCGCCATTTGCGGGACCGACATTCATATCTGGAAGTGGGACGATTGGGCCCAAAAGACGATCCCCGTGCCGATGCACGTGGGACATGAGTACGTGGGCGAGATCGTCGAAATGGGCCAGGAGGTCCGCGGCTTTTCGATCGGCGACCGCGTGTCGGGTGAAGGCCATATCACCTGCGGCTTCTGCCGCAACTGTCGTGCAGGCCGTCGCCATTTGTGCCGCAACACGATCGGGGTCGGCGTCAACCGTGAAGGCGCTTTCGCCGAATACCTCGTCATACCCGCCTTCAACGCATTCAAGATCCCCGACGAAATCTCCGACGACCTTGCCGCGATCTTCGATCCGTTCGGCAATGCGACGCATACGGCACTGTCGTTCAACCTCGTCGGCGAAGACGTGCTGATCACCGGTGCCGGTCCGATCGGCATCATGGCAGTTGCGATCGCAAGGCACGTGGGCGCGCGCAACGTGGTCATCACGGACGTCAACGACTACCGCCTCGAGCTTGCGCGCAAGATGGGCGCGACGCGTGCAGTGAACGTCACGCGCGAATCGTTGCGCGACGTCATGACCGAACTGCACATGACCGAAGGCTTCGACGTGGGCCTTGAAATGTCAGGTGTCCCGAGCGCGTTCACGAGCATGCTCGAAGCGATGAACCATGGCGGCAAGATCGCATTGCTTGGCATCCCGCCCGCGCAAACGGCGATCGATTGGAATCAGGTGATCTTCAAGGGCCTCGAAATCAAAGGCATCTACGGACGCGAGATGTTCGAAACCTGGTACAAGATGGTGGCCATGCTTCAAAGCGGGCTCGATCTCTCGCCCATCCTCACACATCACTTCCCGGTCGCCGACTACGAAAAGGCATTCGCAACGATGCTCTCCGGCGAAAGCGGCAAGGTGATCCTCGACTGGACCGCCTGACGCGGTTCAACCCTGCGCGCCTTCCTGCCGGCGGTCGAATTCGGCTTCGATGTGGACATGCACATCGTCGCCGACCGCCGGGTACCACGTCGCCAAACCAAATTGCGCACGGCTGAAACGGCCATCCGCAGAAAAACCCAGCTTGTCCACTTTCGTCAGCGGATCGCGTCCGTATCCGTTGAACGTCACATCGAGACGAACCGGTCGCGTCACGCCGCGGATCGTCAGCTCTCCTTCCAATGTGCCGGTGGCATCCGTCGTCTTGACGAACCGCTTGCCCACGAACCGCAGCTTGGGGTACGCGCCGGCGTCGAGCATCTGCGGTCCAG
Source organism: uncultured Trinickia sp. (assembly GCA_966431825.1). Classification (GTDB taxonomy): domain Bacteria; phylum Pseudomonadota; class Gammaproteobacteria; order Burkholderiales; family Burkholderiaceae; genus Trinickia. The sequence goes on along the minus strand of CBJMQH010000420.1, from coordinate 987 downwards.
TCACCATCTTGTTCAGGATCGGCACGTTGGTGTCGACACTCGCGGCGTCGATGCTGGCTTCGACGGTACTTGCCGCAAGTCCCTCCGGCGCCCATGCAAGCTCGGCCTGGGCGCGATCGAACCGCATAATGAAGCGCGAGAACTTCAGGTGCTCGATATCGAACGTAATGCTCCAGTGTTGCGCGTCGAGCGCATAGTGCCCGGCGGGCACACTCGCTTCCGACGTGCTGACCGTATGCGTCACGACACGCAGTGGCGTGCATGCCGAGGTTGCGAGAGCGGCCGCCGCCACGCTCGCCATGATCGATGCACGAATCGACCGTGTTCGTACCCACCTTGCCTTGCTTGCTGACTGCTTCACCCACGGGCTCCCGAAAAGACTCACCGTTAGTCTAAAGCCTATCGGCACACCGGTGCGCCGATCGACCATTTTCTTGACAGGGGAGAATGATCGTTCTACCTTCTCGGCATGAAGACATCGGACACCTCTCTTGCGCACAGCGAAGTACCGGCGCAGTTTGGCCCGCGTGAGCGTTTGCTCGACGCGGCCGAAGCGCTCGTCTATGCCGGCGGGATTCACGCGACGGGGGTCGATGCGATCGTCCGCGCGTCGGGCACGGCCCGCAAGAGCTTTTATACGTATTTCGATTCGAAAGATGCGCTCGTCGCGGCGGCCCTCGAGCGTCGGCATGCCCGGTGGATGCACTGGTTCACGGAAGGCACGGCACGCGCCGGCGATACGCCGCGCGCCCGGCTGCTCGGCATGTTCGATCTGCTGCACGCGTGGTTCGCCTCCCCTGACTTTCACGGTTGCGCCTTTTTGAACGCGTCCGGCGAGATCGCGTCGTCAGACGATCCGATTCGGCAGGTGGCGCGTGCGCACAAGGCCGACCTGTTGCACTACATCGCATCCATCGCGGGTGCCTGGGCGTGGTGGGATGGGGGGCGACCAGGCGGTGCTAGCACTCGCTGAAGGACGGGGTTGGG
>CBJMQH010000419.1:0-4960 GCA_966431825.1 uncultured Trinickia sp. | reverse complement strand
CTCGATTCGGACTCCATTTCCGCATCCGAATTTTCATCCGAATCTGATTCTGACTCCGGATCAGGAAAACCATCGACTGTATGGTTTGCCTGCTTAAATCGCCAAACATACCTTTCTATCTGCCCCCAATCCTCACTTAATTCAAAGTCAAAAACATCGATCTGAGAAACACTCCGAATGCTATCAAAATCAATATTCCGCAATAACTTGACCCTCAGTGCTGCTCGGAAAGCCTGCACACTCGGCACCTTGGATGCAGCCAGAAAACCAACGGATAACGACTCGAGCCAACTGACGGGACGACACCGCGAAGGCTGGTACCCCAAACGCCGCCGTCCTCGTGTTAGCGAGTCAAGCATGTTGTCCATCGTTGCAGCTCGGTGGGCGTACCTCTCTTTTTTAAGCTTGACAAAGTACAAGTAGAAGTGCGCCACGATCCCCCCTCGTCGTCGCTCGACCAATAGATGCACCAACCTAATTTACAATTCTGAAAATCATTTCCAATTCAAACCACACACGAACCACCAAATTAAGGCATATATTTATAATCGCTAATCCGATCAAAATTATTCTAGACCAAGACAACAAATTGTCAACAATATTTATCGCGACGCCTCATTGATTAAAACCTTTCTCGATCCACCGCAAAAATGCGAGTTCGGCCTATATGCCATTACGTCGTCTTCAGGCTAACCACAAACAACTGAAAAACCACCCCACTCAACCAACGATTCCCAGCCTCATGGTGATACCTCGCATACGAGTGCTGCCTGACGGCGAAACCATCGACGGGCATCGGGCACGGATGCACGGCCAGATCGTTGGCCTGCGCGAGCGTTTCGCCGATGTGGCGAGGGAGCGTCGCGATAAGATCGGCGCTCGCGTGCGGCCGCCTGTTCGCTCACATCCCGGCTGCCTGAGCGCCAGTGATTGACGCGAGGTCACCATGACCGCCGAGAAGCGCAATGGCGGACGATGCTGAATCGTCGAGGTTGTAGCGCATGATGGCCGCGAGCGTGCCGGACGGGCTCAGGTCGATGTAACGATGAGGGCCGCATGCCTCCACGGCTGCCAATGTCATGTCGAACCGAATGGGCTGCACCGCAGCTTCCCATAGATAGCGCCCGGATGGCGCCTCGATAAAGCCGCCTGCCGCACAACAGGCCAGAGGAAGACGCGGCGGACTGCTCACGGTAGGATGCGGCGGCGCCGTGTCATGCGCGTCATCGGCCAGCAGCCACGGCGAATGAAATGGATAGGCGACGGGCAATCGCGTAAACAGCATGCCTTCCGCCCTGAGCCACGCCTCGATCTGCGGCAGGTTCGACGCGCGGCCGGCCAACACGAAATGCTCCGGGCCATAACTTGCCGCCACCACGGCACGGTGGTGCTCGAGCGCCGCCTCGCTCAACCGCCTGCTCGACAACACCGCGATCATGCCGCCTGGCTGGCAATGCTCGCCAATCCAAGCCCCGTGCGCGAGCACAGTCGTCAACGCCGCCTCCATGCTCCAGCAGCCCGCAACAGTTGCCGCAACCATCGACCCAAGGCTCACCCCAAAGGTCACGTCGGGCTCTATACCGCGTTCGATCAACGTGCGCGCCAGCGCATACTCAACCATGAAAATCGCTGGGTGCGCCAGACCAAGATCGTCGAAGCGTTCACTCTGCGCCCGCTCACCATAAAGCGCTGCAATGACCGAGCGACCGGTTGCGTCGCGCACGATCTGATCCATCGAGCGCATCAGCTCGGCAAAAAGACCGCCAGCCTCGAAAAAGGCTTTGCCCATCTGATAATGTTGGCCACCATGCCCGCCGAACACGAACACGGTGGAATCGATGAGGTGTGAAGTGGACAACATGTCTTCAGCCACCCGCAGCGTTCGAATCGTCCTGCTGTGCAATCTGCTGCAAATACGATTGCATCGCGTAAGCGATGCGATTCAGGGTGTCGCGCGAGACCACCGATTCGCGGCACACCAGGGCAGCACGGATACTCGTCTCCGTCTCGCGCGATTCGAGCGCGACGTCGCACTTCGTGTACGTCGTCGGACTCCGCCAGTCGATCGGCTCGACATCGAGGCTCCCCTTCTCGCCGCCGGCGCGCCGCAAATACATGTGGTGGTTGAACTCATAGGGAAACGGAGACATCTGCGCAGATGCCGTCTCGCCGGACAAGGCCAGTTCCATCAGCGTCAGCGGCGCGACGGCCTGGTGCGCCAGCGTCTGCTCCATTTCCGTTTGCACGTCGCGCAAAAAGCGATCGGGCTCGTCGCCACGCGCGACGCGGCACACTACCGTCAGCAACTGAAATCCGATCGTGTCGCGATTTTCCTGCGAGCGGTTCGTCACCGGCAACCGGACCCACACCGTCTCCTCGCGCATGACTTCAATGAGTGCATGCCCATAGGCGGCCAGCAGCAACACGGCCATCGGCATGCCGAGAATCCGAGCCCGACGGTTCAGCGCTTCTGTCCGCTCCTGAGCGAGTTCGAATGTCAACGCTATGCCCGCAAATCCGGCGGCGTCTCCGCCCGCCACAGCATGACCATGTGCACGTATACGGTCGAGGCCGATCATCTTGTCGCGCCAGTAGCACAGTACATCGTCACTATCGAGCGCGGGAAGCGTTCGCGGCGGTGCGTGATCGCGGCACTGCCCCGTCCAATAGGTACCGAATAGAGCGCGCCAGAATACCGACGACGACCACCCATCCCAAACGATATGGTGGCTCCTGCTGATCAGTACATATTCGCCCTCACCGAACTTCAGTATCTGCAGCGCAAACAGAGGACCGCCGTCGAGCATCAACGGTGTCTGCTGTGCATCGTGCAGATAACGGACAAGCTCCCGTTCGCGCGCCTCCGGCGACTTGCCCGACCAGTCTTCCGAGCACAGGAAACGTTCGTCGACGGGCAGCGTCCGCCACCGGCGCTCATCGACATCAACGGTCTGGTGCAAGCGCGGTGCACGACGAAGCAGCGTCAGCAACGCGTCGTGCAGGCGCGGCACGTCGAGCGTCTCACGCACCTTGAACGCGCACACAACGTTGAATAGCGGCACGTGCCGCGATGCCTGCGCCCAGGCGAGCATCCATCGCTCGGATGGCGTCAACGCCGCACCGATGCCAGCGGCCGCGGCGAATTCGGCGGGCACCGCATTCGCCGTTGGCTCAACGGCGCTCAGATGCGCGCACATCAGCTGCGGCGTGCAAAAGCGGTAGACCTCGCGCGGATGCACGGTGTGGCCCGTACGGGCCTTGAGGGCCGCGGTAAGCTGAATCGCCAGCAACGAATCGCCGCCTTCCTTGAAAAAATCGGTGGAGTCCATCACCGTGTCGAGGTTGAGCACGCTGCGCCATATCTCGCGCACGTCTGCCATCAAATGCCCCGCTTCCGCGACGGCACCCGCAGCGGCTTGCGGGTCCGTTGCACCGAGCGCAGCGCGCGCCTCATGGTTCGAATGCACAGTGGCCGTGCCGCCGGCCTGCTCGCCGGCCTGCTCGCCGGGTTGCCGCGCAGCCGCCCCGTTGCCCCGCGCGTCGATCCAGAGCAAGCGACGAACCATCGGCACCTGTAGCGGCAGGGCACGCACATCGCCAAGATCGAGCGCGGACCAGTCGATGTGCTGCCCGTCGATCCAGGCGCGCCCCAAAGCATCGAAGAAATCGCCCGCGTCGAGGTTCTCCGCTGACGAGTCACCCGACGATCGAGTGGCCGGGCTACGCTGGGCCCCGGCGGGATGCAGATAGGTATCGCCATCCGCGGATATTGCCTTCGCGAATCGCGTCAGCACCTGACCTCGCCCCAGTTCCCAGTAACGAGCGCTCGCAAAACGCTGTCGCAGTGTGCGCAAGCCATCGCGAAACCGAACCGTACCGCGCAATTGCGCCGGGAAATACACGGACGGCTCGACAGGATGATTCACGCCGTCGCCGAACCAATCGCCCGTCGCTGTCGACACATACGGGACACGCGGAAACGACAGGCCAACGTGTTGTACGCGCTCTCCAAACTGCGCAAGCACACTATCGAGGCGCGCGGAGTGAAAGCCATAACGGCGGCCCAGCAGTTTCGCCGGTACGTCCGCGTCCATGAGCCGGTCTGCGGCGACGGCAATGACGTCGGCATCGCCCGCGATGACGAATTGTTCCGGCGCGTTCTGCGCTGCCAGGTCATACGGAAGAGCGTCCAGCAGATGAGCGACATCCTCATGCGGCGCGGCCACCGCAAGCATCGCTCCGTGGGGTGCCAACTCGCACAGCGTCCCACGCGCCTCTACAACGTGGACACCATCGACCAGCGACATCGCGCCGCTCGCCACCGCGCAGGCGATCTCGCCGACACTGTGTCCGATCATCGCCGCGGGCTCGACACCGAACGCGGCCAGCAACCGGCTCAAGGCGACCTGGAACAGGAGCAGCGCTGGCTGCGCCAGGTCGGTACGCTCGACGAGCGCCGCCTGTACCGGTTGCTTCTGTACCGAGAAAAAGACTTCGCGAACAAGGTCGGCGGTTGCCACCGGCAATTGCGCCAGCCCCTCCTCCACGGTCGCCGCAAATGCGGCGAAGCGTCGATAGAGCGCAGCACCCATACCGGCGGTCTGCGTGCCCTGCCCCGGAAACATGAACACGTTGGGCCGCGCGTCGGTATCGGTATCGGTATCGACTCCGGTACCGCCACATGCGCTGTCGTTCAACCATTCGATCGCGCCGCCATCGTCGCGGGGCCGCAGCACGCCGAATGCCCGATAAGGCTGCGACGGCCGCGCCGACGTATAGGTCTTGCACAGCCGCTCCGGTTCGGTCGATGTCAGTGCCTCGCCCTGCGCCATCACGTGCGTGAGCGCCGCGGCGCTTTGCGCCGAGAAAAGAACTGGCCACGCAGCATGGGATCGCGCGGCGGAGAAAAAGCGCCCGGCCACAAAACCCACCGACCCCCCCCCCCAAAACACGTTCGCCT
>CBJMQH010000418.1:0-4960 GCA_966431825.1 uncultured Trinickia sp. | reverse complement strand
CGGCGCAGGTTGCTTGACGAAGAAGCCCCATCGAGCTTTCGCTCGGTGGGGCTTCGTTCATTTGGGCATGAGCAAAACGCATGGCGCCCATGACAAAGTTTCGATTGTTTCGGCAATTTCGGACGGGCTAAATGCCGCATGGAAGGAGCGATCGGCGGACAGACGAAGCCGCCTTGCCGAAAGGAGACGACCATGCAGAGCGCGTTAAGCCCACGCTCGAAACTGCCCGATGTGGGCACCACGATTTTCACCGTGATCGGCCAACTGGCCGCCGAGCACGATGCGTTGAACCTCTCGCAGGGCGCGCCGAATTTTGCGCCCGATGCGCGGCTCGTCGAGGCCGTCGGCGCTGCGATGCGGCGCGGTCATAACCAGTACGCGCCGATGGCCGGCGTCGCGGCCCTGCGCGAAGCGCTGGCCGCCGGCACCGAGCGGCGCTACGGCACACGGTACGATCCGGACACCGAAATAACGGTTGTCGCGAGTGCGAGCGAGGGGCTGTACGCAGCGATCAGCGCGCTCGTCCATCCCGGCGACGAAGTCATCTACTTCGAGCCCTCGTTCGACAGCTATGCGCCGATCGTGCGACTTCAGGGTGCGCGACCCGTGCCGATCAAGCTGTCGCCCGAAACGTTCCATATCGACTGGCGCGAGGTGGCCGCGGCGATTACGCCGCGCACGCGGATGCTGATCGTCAATACACCGCACAACCCGAGCGCGACGGTGCTCGATGCCGCCGACATCGAGCAGCTTGCCGCGGCCGTGCGCGGTACCGACATTGTCGTCTTGTCGGACGAAGTCTACGAGCATGTCGTATTCGATGGCAGGCTTCATCAGAGCATGGCGCGCCACAGCGCGCTGGCCGCGCGCAGCGTGATCGTCTCCTCTTTCGGCAAGTCGTTCCATGTGACGGGCTGGCGCGTCGGCTACTGTCTCGCCCCTGCAGCGCTGATGGCCGAGATACGAAAGGTGCATCAATTCATGGTCTTCTCTGCGGACACGCCGATGCAGTATGCGTTCGCCGAGGCGCTGGCCGATCCGCTCGCCTGCTCCGAGCTCGCGCGCTTCTACCAACGCAAACGCGATTTGCTGGCGGGCGCACTGGCGGGTTCGCGCTTCGAGCTGCTGCCGAGCGAAGGCAGCTTCTTCATGCTCGCCCGATTTCGCGCGTTCTCCGACGAGCGCGACAGCGATTTCGTGCTGCGCCTGATCCGCGATGCCCGCGTGGCGACGATTCCGCTGTCGGCGTTCTACACCGACGGCACCGATACGGGCGTCATCCGCCTGAGCTTCTCGAAGGACGATGCGACGCTCATCGAAGGCGCACGCCGCCTCGCGGCGGTCTAGGAGACGGCGATGCAAGCGAAAATCGACGCGATAACGCAGACAGCGGCCGTTGACGAGGCGCATGAAGGCGGGCACGCACGGGCCGACGGCATCGCTGCCGTGGTGCAGATGAGCAGTACCGACGACGTGGACGAGAACCTCGGCGAAGCGCGCCGGTGGATCGAAACCGCGGCGCGTGCCGGTGCGACGCTCGTCGCCCTGCCCGAGTACTTCTGCTGGATCGGCGAGGACGAGCGGCGGCGCGTGGCGCTGGCCGAGCCGTTCGGCGCGGGCCCGATTCAAGCGGCACTCGCAACGCTTGCGCGCGACACCGGCGTCTGGCTCATCGGCGGCACCGTCCCGATCGCACCGCGCGCGACCGATGTGACGCCAGAGGCGGAGCACGGCCGCGCCTACAACACGGCATTGGTCTACGCGCCATCGGGCCAATGCACGGCGCGCTACGACAAGGTTCATTTGTTCAGCTTCGAGGGCGATGGCGAGCGCCATGCCGAAGGCGACACGATGCTCGCGGGCGAGTCCATCGGGCATGCCGACACGCCGTTCGGCGCGCTGCGCTTGTCCGTCTGCTACGACCTGCGCTTTCCCGAGCTATATCGCGCGGCCCCAGCGGCCGATCTGATCGCCGTACCGGCGGCGTTCACCCACACGACCGGGCTCGCTCATTGGTCGCTGTTGCTGCGTGCACGCGCCGTGGAAAACCAGGCGTTCGTGCTCGCCGCCGGACAGTGCGGGACGCACGCGAACGGCTGGCGCACGTTTGGACACAGCATGATCGTGGGGCCCTGGGGCGACGTGCTCGCGCAGTGCGACGACACGCCCGGCATTGCGCTCGCGCGGCTGGACAGGGCAGCCCTGCGCGCGGTCCGCACGCGATTGCCGGCGCTTGCACACCGGCGCATCGCGACGCCGCCGGACATCCAAAACGCGACACGATAGGCATCACCTCTAGTCGATAAAACACGTAATACGGGACCACAACGGTAAGGAGAGCTGATCATGAAACGGTTCAAACTTTGGCTGGCATTGGTGTGTGCGTTCGCGTCGACGGCGGCGCTGGCCGAGACGGCGGCGATGCGTTTCGGCCTTGAAGCGCAGTACCCGCCGTTCGAGTCGAAAGACGCTTCAGGCCGGCTGCAAGGATTCGATATCGACATCGGCAATGCCGTCTGCAAGACTGCGCATCTCACCTGCACGTGGGTGGAGACGTCGTTCGACGGTCTGATTCCCGCGCTCGAAGGCCGCAAGTTCGACGCGATCAATTCGGCGATGAACGCGACCGAAAAGCGTCGCCAGGCGATCGACTTCACGAATGTCATCTACCGTGTGCCGTCGCAGCTGATCGCGCGTGCCGACAGTGGGCTCGCCGCGACCCCCGATGCGCTCAAGGGCAAGCGCGTGGGCGTGTTGCAAGCCTCGATTCAGGAGGCCTATGCGAAAGCGCACTGGGAGCCGGCCGGCATTGTCGTGACCTCTTATCAGGATCAGAACCAGGTCTATGCCGATCTCGTGGCCGGCCGGCTCGACGCCACGCTCGTACTCGCACCGGCCGGGCAACAGGGCTTCCTGTCTCAGCCTAACGGCAAGGGCTTCGCATTCGTCGGACAACCGGTACGCGACGACAAGATCCTCGGCAGCGGCATCGCGTTCGGCCTGCGCAAGGGCGACGACGCGCTGCGTGCGCAGTTGAATGCGGCGATCGTCAAACTGCAGGCTGACGGGACCGTGCAAACGCTGGCCCGCAAGTACTTCGGGGCGATCGACGTGTCCGCGAAATAGGCTTCGCGCCTTTCAGCCGACGTGTGTGCGCTTGACCGGGGTGGCCGGTGTGTCCATCTCGGCGAGCCCTTGCACGATGCCGCAGGCGTCGATACGGCGCCCCCCGGTGCAGCGTTCGCGAAGCGTGAGGAGCTGCGTGCGCAACTGCTGCAACTCGGCAAGCCTGGCATCGACGTGGCCAATGTGCGCGTCGAGCAGTGCATCGATCGAGCCGCACCGATCGGACGGCTGGTCGGTCAGCGTCAGCAGTGCGCGGATCTCGTCGTGTGTCATGTCGAGCGCACGGCAGTTGCGGATGAAGCGCAGGCGCTCGATGTGCACCGTCGAGTAGTCCCGATAATTTGCATTGGTGCGCTGAGCATCGGGCATGAGCCCCTCTTTCTCATAGAAGCGGATCGTGTCTGTCGTACAGTGTGCGGCTTTTGCCAATTCGCCGATTCTCATCGCGCGTATCCTTCGTGTGTCGGTTGACCTTGGAGCGACTCCAAGGCGTTAACTGTAGTGCATCACACAGGACAGGACGCCGCAATGACGCAACCCCGACATCCGCATGAAGTCGACAGTGCGGCCGCCGCGCATGCCGGTTGTGCGCACGCGCACGAGCCCCCGCACGATCACGCTCACGGTGACGCATGCGAGCACGCAGACGAGCGCGGCCACGGCCATGAACAACATGAGCATGGGCAAGGCTGCTGCGCGGCGCCGCCTGTCGCGATGGCGCCGCTCGCGTGGGCCGAGAAGACCGCCGATGGCGTGCGCACGGCGATTCGCATCCTGCAGATGGACTGCCCGACCGAAGAGGCCCTGATCCGCGGCAAGCTTGGCGGTATGGCGACGGTCGCGAGTCTCGATTTCAATCTGATGCAGCGGTCCTTGACGGTCGTCCATGCGGACGGCGCCCTGGATGACGTGCTCGATGCGATCCGTGCCCTCGGCTTCGAGCCGCAGGTCGCGCGACCGGATGCGCCGCCGCAGCCCGCGCCGGCGCGTCGTTCGCGAATCTGGCCGCTCGGGCTCGCGCTGGCTGCGGCGCTCGCGTCGGAGGCCGCAAGCTGGCTCGGGCTTTCGTCATGGATCGCGGGCCTCGCTGCGGGTTTCGCGATCGCGCTGTGCGGCCTCGGCACCTATCGCCGCGGCTGGATCGCGATTCGCAACGGCAATCTGAATATCAACGCGCTGATGAGCTTCGCCGTGACGGGCGCGATGGTGCTGGGCCAGTGGCCCGAGGCCGCGATGGTGATGGTGCTGTTCACGCTGGCCGAGCTGATTGAAGCAAGATCGCTCGACCGTGCGCGCAATGCGATTCAAGGGCTCATGCGATTGGCGCCGGAGACGGCGACCGTTGCGCAACCCGACGGCAGCTGGCGCAGCGTCGAGGCGCGCACTGTCGCCATCGGCGCACGCGTGCGCGTGCGGCCGGGCGAGCGGATCGCGCTCGACGGCACGCTCGTCGAGGGCGCATCGAGCGTCAATCAGGCGCCGATCACGGGAGAGAGCCTGCCCGTCGACAAGACGGTCGGCGATCCGGTATTCGCGGGAACGATCAACGAAGCCGGATCGTTCGAATATCGCGTGACGGCGGGAGCCGGCGACACGACGCTCGCACGCATCATTCACGCCGTGGAGTCGGCGCAGGGGGCGCGTGCGCCGACGCAGCGGTTCGTTGACCGCTTCGCACGCGTCTATACGCCGATCGTTTTTGCGTTCGCGCTGATGGTGGCCGTCGTGCCGCCGCTCTTTTTCGAGGGCGTATGGCGCGAGTGGATCTACCGCGCGCTTGTGCTGCTCGTCATTGCCTGCCCGTGTGCGCTCGTCATCTCGACTCCGGTCACGA
>CBJMQH010000417.1:0-4968 GCA_966431825.1 uncultured Trinickia sp. | reverse complement strand
CTTGCCCGGAAACGACGCTTCGGTGATGTCCTCGAACGCCGATTGGCCGTTCTCTTCGTGATTGTTGAAGCCGGGCTTGGCTGCGGTGACGGTGAACGCTTCGAGTTTATCGCCCACGGTTTTCATGCGCTGACTCCTTAGTGTCGGTGTGTTGGTGAAGGTGCTGCCTGCTCCAAACTACCTGCCCGCTGTAACGAAGGCGTTACACGACGAGCACAACAAAAGGCGCTGCTGTTTTTATGCTATCGGTTTTTATGTTCGATAGCCGCATGAACCCGGTAGAGGCGACCCGGCGAAAAATGCCGGACCGCACCCTGCCGGGGCGGCTTATGCCATCTTGGCGAGCGGAAACTCGATCGTGACTTCGAGCCCCGGCCCCGGGCTGCGGTTGCGCAGCCGCAGCGTGCCGCGGTGGCGGCTCACGAGCCGCTGCACGATGGCCATCCCGAGCCCCGTGCCGTTCGCCTGGGTGCGCGCCGAATTGACGCGATAGAAGGGCCGCGTGACGAGGGCGATCTGATCCTCGGGGATGCCGGGCCCCTCATCGAGCACCGACAGCTCGACGCGCGCGTGCGAGACGCGCGTCTCGAGCATGATGTGCGGGATGCCGTCCGTCTCGCTCAGGCCGTACTTCTTCGCGTTTTCAAGCAAATTGCCGACCACCCGCCGGATGTCCGTCGCGTCCGCGTCGATCAGTGCAGACGGCGAGAGCCGCGTGATCAGACGCACGCCGTCCTCGCCGGCGAGGCGCGTCGCCATTTCGCCGACGATTCCGGACAGGTCGACACGTTCCGGCGCGCGCTGGACGGGCCGCGCATAGTCGAGGAAGCGGCCGATGATCATATCCATCTGCTCGATGTCGTCGATCATCGCGTCCTTTGTCGCCTGGTCCGACGGGCTCATCTCGGTTTCGAGCCGCAAGCGCGCGAGCGGCGTGCGCAGATCGTGCGAGATGCCGGCCAGCATCAGCGCACGGTCGGCGTCGAGCTGCTCCAGGTCGCGCACCATCTGGTTGAAGCTGCGGTTCGTCTCGGCTGCGACACCCATGCCGCGCTCGGGTAGCGGCTCGGGCGAATGGCCCGAGCCCACCTTGCGTGCGGCGGCCGCGAGCCGCGCGAACGGCCGGTTCACGAGGCTCGTGATGAAGGCCGCGCCGAACAGCGAAAGCGCGAGCGCAAAGACGCCCCAGCCGGCCCACTGCAGCCCCGTCACGGTATCGAGCTGCTCGCGATCGAGCGCGACCCAATAGTCGTCGTCGTCGATCTTGAAGCTGATCCACACGCCCGGTATGTCGTTGACCGATTGTGCGATGACCGTTTCGTCGCCAAGCCGTCCGCGAATGTCGTGCTCGATGAGCCGGTTCAGCGACTCGTCGGGCTGCAGCTTGTAGCGGTCGGTACTCTCGCGCGGGTACACGCGCACGCCTTCGTTGCTTTCGAGGTCCTGCAGCAGTGCGCGACGCAGATCGGGATCCGAGTAGAGCAAGGCCGTGCGCGTAAGCTTCACGATGGCGACGAGCTGCAACGCCACGCGTTGGGCGCGTGGTTCGCGCTCGATGACCCGAAAGCTCTGAAACCATGCGGCCAAACTGACCGCGATCAGCAACGCGATCAGCAGAAACGTCCGCCAGAACAGGCCCCCGAATGCATGCGCAAAGAAACGCCGGTCGATCCGCATAGGCTATGTAACCCGACCCAGGGCCGCACCGGCGCGTACGAGACGCGGGCTCACGCGGAGCCGTCGGGGATGAAGACGTAGCCGAGGCCCCATACCGTCTGGATGAAGCGCGGACTGCTCGGATCGACTTCGATCAGCTTGCGCAGGCGCGAAATCTGAACGTCGAGGCTGCGGTCGAACACTTCGTATTCGCGGCCGCGCGCAAGCTCCATCAGCTTTTCGCGCGAGAGCGGCTGGCGCGGATGGCGAGCGAAGACCTTCAACACCGAGAACTCGCCCGTCGTGAGCGGGATCTCCTGGCCGGCCTTCGTCAGCGTGCGCGTGGCGAGGTTTAGCGCGAAGTCGCCGAACTCGAACACCTCGGTCGTTTCGGACGGTGCGCCCGGCAGCTCCGAGGGCGCCTGACGCCGCAGGACGGCGTGGATGCGTGCAACGAGCTCGCGCGGGTTGAACGGCTTCGGCAGGTAGTCGTCGGCGCCCATCTCGAGCCCGACGATCCGGTCGACGTCTTCACCCTTGGCCGTCAGCATGATGATCGGCGTGCGGTCGTTGCTGCCGCGCAAGCGGCGGCAGATCGACAAGCCGTCTTCACCGGGCAGCATCAGGTCGAGCACGAGCAGATCGAACCGCTCGCGCACCCAGAGCTTGTTCATTGCGGGCGCGTTCTCCGCAACGTAGACATTGAAGCCTTGCTCGCCGAGGTAACGGCGAAGCAGGTCGCGCAGGCGGGGGTCGTCGTCGACGACGAGAATCTTGGACGGGTTTTTCGTTTCCATGGCCGGCATCTTAGCGCGATTGATAAGGGGGGCAAGAAACCGAATTATAGGGTTACAGTCGGTTACAAAATTTACTCGCCTTGATGCGCGTCGTAAACGGCGCGCACATAAACTGCTTCACTGATCGCGGCTCTTCGGTGGATACTTCATCCCGTATGACCTTTCTCTCGCTTGGGGTAAGCCCCAGCATCTGCACACGTAATTCGAGGTAGCCGGTTGCCGCATGACGAAGGGAACAAGATGACGGTACGAGCGTGGCCGCGCGTGCGCGCGCACTGCGTCGCGCTGGCGGTTGCCGGCACCGTGGCGGGTACGCTCTGCGCAACGCATGCGCAGGCGCAGTCCGTTCGGCGCGGTGAGGCCGAAGGTCATCCGCACCGACGCTACGTGCCTTCCTCCCAGATGCCGCGAGCAGGATTCGCGTCGTCGGCTTCTGCGCCGATGCTGCGCACGGGTGTCCCGCCCGATATCGAAGAACGCCAGCGTGACGGCCACATGACGCCCGACGAGCGGCGTCTCTTGCGCCAGCATATCGAAGACGCGGTCCGCGAACTCTATAAGCGCTGATCCCCTTGAAAAATTCCGTTGCAACGGAGACCGGCCCGTTACACGCGCGGCCGGCCGTTCGCGCGGCGACGCTGGCACAATCGCGCTACCAGTCCAATCATCGGACGACGATACGAACGATCTGACCAAGGGCTCGCGGGCGGCGGCGACGCGGTGGGTGCGCGCCTTTGCATGCGTCGGGTCCATCGATGCGAGTGGCCGCAATGAAAACGTTGACGGGGTGTCATACGACGATCGCTGCCGTGGCCTTGGCCTGCAGCTGCATGGTCATCGGGCTGACCGACGGGGCGGCAGCCAACGCCGCAGAGGCGCCTGCCGGCACCTCGGTCGCGCATGCCGCGGCTGTACAGCACCTGTCGCGCGCACGCGCGCACGGTGCGCACCGAACGCAAAGCACAAGCGCCGGCAAACCCGCCGCGTTCGCCGATAACACCGATAACGCAGATAATGCCGATGCGCTCGACGCCGCGCCGCTCGATGAAGACGAAGCCCGTTTTTTCCTGACGCGCGTCGGCTTCGCGCCCGATGCCGACGCGCTCGCACCCTACGTGGGGCTCACGCGCACGCAAGCGGTCGATCGCGTATTAGCGCAGGCAGCACAAGCGGGCACGGCCAACGAGACGCCGCTGCCTTCCTGGGTCGACGAGCCGCTTCCGACGCGTGCCCAGCAGCGCGCGTTCACGCCCGACGAACGGCGCGCCGAACAGAAGCTGCGCACCGAGCGCTATGAGGCGCTGCGCGAATGGTGGGTCGGCCGGATGCTGACGACGCGCTCGCCGCTGACCGAGCGCATGACGCTGTTTTGGCACAACCATTTCACGTCGGCACAAGACAAGGTTCCGTTCCCGCAGATGATGGCGCGGCAAAACGCGCTGTTCAGACGCGAGGCGCTCGGCAACTTCGCGACGCTGCTGCACGAAGTCGCCAAGGACCCGGCGATGCTGCTGTACCTCGATGGTGCGACGAATCGCAAGGGGCGGCCGAACGAGAACTTCGCGCGCGAAGCGATGGAGCTCTTCACCCTCGGCGAAGGGCACTATAGCCAACGCGACGTGAGCGAGGCGGCACGCGCCTATACGGGCTGGACGCTCGATCCCGACACGCGGCAGTCCGTGTTTCGGCCCGAGTTGCATGACGACGGACTGAAGGTCGTGCTCGGACATGCGGGCAACTTCGACGGCGATGCCGTGCTCGACCTATTGCTTGCAGATCCGCAGACGGCCACGTTCGTCGTGACGAAGCTATGGCGCGAATTCGTCTCGGAGAGGCCCGACCCTGCGCAGCTCGCGCCGATTGCCGAGCGCTTCCGTGCGAGCCACTACGACGTTGCCGTCGCGCTGCGCGGACTGTTTTTGACCGAAGCCTTCTGGGACGAACGCAATCGCGGCACGCTCGTGAAATCGCCCGTGCAGTTCGTCGTCGGTACGCTGCGCGCGTTCGACGTCGATTACGACGGGACGGCACCGTTCGTCGGCACGATGCGCAGCCTCGGTCAGAACCTCTTCTACCCGCCGAACGTGAAGGGCTGGCCGGGGGGGCACACCTGGATCGACAGCACGACGCTGCTTGCGCGGGAGCAGTTCATCGATCGGCTGTTCCGCGCGACGGAAGGCATGCCGCGTCCCAACCCGGCGCGTGCGGGCGGCATGCGTGCCGTGGCCGCGCGCGGGGGTATGCGGCTGCCGCTCGACACCTGGCTCGCGCGGTACGGCACGGCTCCCGCGCAGCGGCCAGGGCTGACTGTGGAGTTGCAGATGCAGCACGCGGTGTCGCCGCTTGGGCCCGTAGACGCGATCGATACCGGGGCGACGAGCGCTGCGTACCTGCGCGCGTTGATGATGGATCCGACGTACCAACTGGACTGACCGAGATGAACCGTCGAGACTTCATGCTATCGCTCGCAGCGGCCGGTGCGTCGCCGTGGTTCGCCATGCAGGCGTTCGCCGGC
>CBJMQH010000416.1:0-4970 GCA_966431825.1 uncultured Trinickia sp. | reverse complement strand
GTTTGCCGTCCCAATCGCCGGCAACCGGTGTTTCGCCGTTTATACCGAATGGAACGAGGGCGAACTCGATAGCTACCTGATCGAAATCACGTCGAAGATTTTCGGCAAGCGCGATGAAGAGACGGGGAACGACCTCGTCGACGTCATTCTCGATCGTGCTGCGCAAAAGGGCACCGGCAAGTGGACGAGCCAGAACGCGCTCGATCTCGGCGTGCCGCTGCCGCTCATTACCGAGTCGGTATTCGCACGCGTGCTTTCGTCGCTGAAGACCGAACGCGTGGCCGCCAGCAAAGTGCTGGCCGGGCCCCGCCCCGCGCCGTTTTCCGGCGATCGTGCCGCGTTCGTCGAGTCCGTGCGCCGTGCGCTCTATCTGAGCAAGGTGATTTCTTACGCTCAGGGCTTCACGCAGCTTCGGGCCGCGTCGGCCGAATACGGCTGGCAGCTCGATTTCGGATCGATCGCGAAGATTTTCCGCGCCGGCTGCATCATCCGTGCGCGCTTTCTGCAAAAAATCACCGATGCCTACTCGCACGACCCGAAGCTTGCGAACCTGCTGCTGGACCCGTATTTCCAGGGTGTAGCGGAGCAATACCAAGCGGCATTGCGCGAGGTCTTGATTGCCGCGGTGACGGCGGGTGTGCCGGTACCGGCGTTCGCGTCGGCCATCGCGTACTTCGACGGTTACCGCTCCGAACGGTTGCCCGCCAACCTCGTGCAGGCGCAACGCGACTTTTTCGGCGCTCATACCTTCGAACGCGTCGATCGGGCAGGAAGTTTCCACGCGACGTGGGCATAGGGCGAAGCCGGCGCGCGCTGTACGTTCGTTGTGCGGCGCGCGTGGAGGGAACAACACGTCTGTTCGTGCGCCATTATGGTGAATCTTGGCTGACTAATTGCAAGGTGTGGCTGTATTGTTGCTGATTCGGAAATTCTCTTTGAGCAATTTAGTGGTTTTCCCTAGGTGGGCGGGTGACTAGACTGTGATTAACGCAACAGACAACGGGTTTGTTGCCACTCACAAGTCACGGAGGTCAATCATGAAGTCACTCGCCTATGCAGCCGTTGCCGCTGCCGCGCTGTCCGCCTCGGTCGCCTCGTTCGCTCAAGAGTCGAACCAGCCGGTAACCCGTGCAGAAGTGCGTCAGCAATTGATCCAACTCGAACAAGCCGGCTATAACCCGGCCGCCCGCGACCCGTACTATCCGAGCGACATCCAGGCCGCCGAGGCGCGCGTCAATGCGCAGCAAGGCAACGCCGGGCTGGCCCAAAGCGACACGACGGGCTACGGCGGTGCGATGAGCGGCGCGCAGTCGGGCGGACCGGCTCTGCCGTCGGTGAGCGGGCACACGATGAACGCGGACGGCACGCAGCCGACCTATTTCGGCCGTTAAGTCCTGCGCCGATAAGGCGCACGGCTTGCGAGCCGGCCCATGTGCCGGCTTCCCGTCGGGCGGCACCTGAGACCGTCCCGACCTTCCTCGTTTTATCCTCATGAGCGGGCTCCCGGTTCCTTTACGGCACCAGGAGCCCGCTTTCGTTTTGCCTTTCGACGGCAAGATGTGCGATCCTCGCCCCGCAGTATCGTTACCTGTTTGCCGCGCAAGCCCAGACCGGCTCGATCGCCTCAGGCGAGCTCGCAGCCGGGCCCGGGGCATGCGGCGATCCCAAGTATCGGAGCCCGGTTTCATGGAGATCATCCGCAGCAAGGAATATACGGCCCAACGTGCCTGGGGCGCGCTCGACATCGCCAACATGAACGGCATTACCACGCGGTTGCACTGGACTGACAAACCTTACCAATGGCACGTCAACGAAGGGGAAGAGGTCTTCGCCGTGCTCGACGGCCGCGTGGAAATGCGTTACCGCGAGAACGGCGAGGAGCGCTCGACCGTACTCGAGACTGGCGATGTGTTTCATGCGACGCGCGGCACCGAGCACGTGGCTCATCCCGTGGGCGAAGCGCGGATCCTCGTCATCGAAACCGAGGGCAGCATTTGAGCACCGCGCGCTGGGCACCGTGCACGACGGCTGCCCCAGCGCATGCATTTCGCAACGTACACTGTCGTGCACCGTATCAACCGAGGGCCATAATGAAAACATCGATCCCGTCAGCCATTTGCAACCGCCAAGCGCTCCTTGCTGCGCTATGCATTACGAGCTCAGCGCTCATCGCCGGCTGCGCGTCGCAGCCGTGGTACGGCACGACTTATATGCCGTCATCCAACCAAAGCGCGCCGCGCGAGCGGCCCGTGCAGGCGGGCTTCTACCGCGTCAATGCGGGCGATACGCTGGCGAGCGTGGCCGCTGCTTTCGGGCAGGCCCCGCAATCGATCGCCGACTGGAATCGCATGTCGCTATCGGCGCCGCTCGTGCCGGGACAAATTCTGCGGGTCGCCCCGCCGCCGGTGATCGCCGGTGCCGTGCCCGGCAGCGAACCCACGCTGCGGCCGGCATGGCCGGCGTACGGGCAGGTCGTCCGATCGATGCAGGGCGGTTCGTCGCAGGGGATCGTGATCCAGGGCACGCCGAGCGAGCCGGTCAAGGCCTCGGCTGACGGCGTCGCGATCTATGTCGGCCCGCCGGTTCAGGCGAACAGCACTTACAAGACGCTCGTGATCGTCAAGCACAACGAAAAGCTCGTCACGGCGTACGCGATGAACGGCGAGGTGGCCGTACGCGAAGGCGACGTGCTGAAAAAAGGGCAACTGCTCGGCACGATGGGTGCGGACGCGAGCGGGCGTGCCACGACCGAGTTCGAGATCCGCCGCGAAGGCAAGGCCGTCGATCCGCAGGCGTTCCTGCCGCGCTGATCGTTGGGTCGGCGCCGGTTGAGCCGGTTGAGCCGGTTGAGCCGCCGGCGCCGTCTGCAGATACAAGACGATTCAGGAAACCGACGCAAGCAGAATCGACAATTTTCTGATGTGTGCCTTGAACGCCTCGAGCGTGTCTTGATCGCCGGGCGAACCAAAGCGTGCGAGCGCCGAACGTTCGACCTGCGTCTGAAATTCGTCGGCCACTTTCCCGCGCATGTCCTGCGGCAGCGTGCGGATCAGCGATAGCATCAACAGCTCCTGTGCATGGAGCATTCCTTCCATCGCATGCAGTGTCGGCGTGGTCATACGCGTCTCCATTCGACGTTGCCCGTTTGCTTTCATAGTAGGCAACACGTGACGTGGCCGCCACCGTCGAGGCATCGCGCTTGCGTGCCCCTGCCTGTGCCAAAAATGGCGTAATCTGCATGCGAAAGCGGTCGCTCGCCGACCATCGCTGCGCGAGCAAAGCGCGTGCCGCTTTCGAGAGACCAGGAGGGTTCGATGACAGCCGTCGATCTGGAATTCGACCAGCTCAACAGTACCGTCGATGCGCTACGGCGCTCAATCTCCAACCGCTTGATGTACGGCGTCGGCAAGGACGCCGTTGCGGCCCGGCCGCAGGACTGGCTCAATGCCGCGGCGCTAGCGGTGCGCGACAGGCTCGTCGCGCGGTGGATGAAAACCACGCGCCAGCAGTACGAGCAGGACGTAAAGCGCGTCTATTACCTTTCGATGGAATTTCTGATCGGCCGCACGTTCACGAACGCGCTGCTTTCGCTCGGTATCTACGATCAGATGAGGGAGGCGCTCGCGAGCCTCGGTGTCGATATGGAGGCGTTGACCGATCTCGAGCCCGACGCCGCGCTCGGCAACGGCGGCATCGGCCGCCTCGCCGCATGCTTTCTGGATTCGATGGCGACACTCGCCATACCCGGCTTCGGCTATGGCATTCGGTACGACTACGGCATGTTTCGCCAGCAGATCGTCGACGGCGAACAGGTCGAGACGCCCGACTATTGGCTGCGTGCGGGCAACCCATGGGAGTTTCCCCGCCCGGAGGTGCAATACGTCGTTCATTTCGGAGGCCGTACGATCACACGGGACGGTCACACCGAATGGGTCGAGACCGAGCACGTGAACGCGATGGCGTTCGACACGGTGATTCCGGGGTTCGGCACCAGTGCCACGAACACGTTGCGACTCTGGTCGGCGCGGGCGACAGAGGAACTCGACCTGTCGGCCTTCAATCAGGGAGACTACCGGCGCGCGGTCGAAGCGAAAGAGCATTCCGAGAACGTGTCGCGTCTGCTCTATCCGGACGACTCCACACCGGCAGGCCGCGAGCTGCGGCTCAGGCAAGAATACTTCTTCGTTTCGGCGACGATGCAGGACCTGATTCGCCGCTATCAGCGCACGCACAGCACGTTCGGCCGATTCGCCGAGAAGGTGGCGATCCATCTGAACGATACCCACCCCGTGCTGGCCGTTCCGGAGCTGATGCGGTTATTCGTCGACGTGCATCATGTGCCTTGGGAACGCGCCTGGAAGATCGTGCACCAGGTGTTCTCCTATACGAACCACACGCTGATGCCCGAGGCGCTCGAAACCTGGGATGTCGACATGCTTGCGCGGCTTTTACCGCGCCATCTCGAAATCATCTTCGAAATCAATGCAGGTTTTCTGAAAGAAGCGAGCGAGCATTTCGGGCATGACCTCGACGTGATCAGGCGCGTGTCGCTCGTGGACGAATTCGGTCAGCGCCGTGTGCGGATGGCGCATCTGGCCATCGTGGCGAGCCAGAGGGTGAACGGTGTTTCGGCGCTGCATTCGCAACTGATGGAGCGCGAGTTTTTCAGCGAATTCGCGCGCTTTTTTCCCGAGCGCTTTACGAACGTCACGAACGGCATTACGCCGAGGCGTTGGCTTGTGCAGGCGAACCGGCCGCTGTCGGCGCTCATCGATGCGCGTCTCGGTACGGCTTGGCGCACGGATCTGTTCGCGCTCGCGAAGCTGCGCGAATTCAAGGACGATGCCGCGTTCGCTTCCGAGTTTCGGGCCGCCAAGCGCCGCAACAAGATACGGCTCGCGCAACGGCTGCTGCACGAGACAGGGCAGGCGATTCACCCTGACGCGCTGTTCGACTTGCAAGTGAAGCGG
>CBJMQH010000415.1:0-4984 GCA_966431825.1 uncultured Trinickia sp. | reverse complement strand
CTATGTCCTCGGCGGCGCTCTCGCCGCTGCGCCGCTCGGCGCGACCGTCACGATCGAATTGCCGGGCGAGGCCGCGCAGCGGCAGGGCGGGCTCGAGGTGCCCGTGGGCGCGTTGTTCGATCCGGGCACCGGCACGGGTGTGTGGACGATCGAGGGCAGCCCGGCTCATGCGAGATGGCACAAAGTTCGTGTCGCGGCGCTCGGCGCAGATACGGCCACCGTCGCAGGCGATTTGCGCGAAGGGGCGCGCGTCGTTGCACTCGGCGCTCAGCTGATTCATGAAGGCGAGCAGGTGCGGATCGCCGGCGACGGTGTCGCCACCGCATCGGCCCAACCCGACGGAGCGGCGCGATGAGCGGTTTCAATCTCTCGGCGCTTGCCGTTCGCGAGCGCTCGGTCACGCTCTTTCTGATCATCCTGATCTCGGTGGCGGGCGTCGTCGCCTTTCTCAAGCTGGGTCGCGCCGAGGATCCGCCCTTCACGGTCAAATCGATGACCGTTGTCACCGCGTGGCCTGGCGCAACAGCGCAGGAGATGCAGGACCAGGTCGCCGAGCCGCTCGAAAAGCGAATGCAGGAACTGCGTTGGTACGAGCGCACCGAGATCTACACGCGTCCGGGCATGGCCTTCACGACGGTCACGCTGCTCGACAGCACGCCGCCCGGCGAGGTGCCCGAGCAGTTCTATCAGGCGCGCAAGAAGCTCTCCGATGAAGCCGGGCGTCTGCCCGCCGGTGTCATCGGCCCGCTAGTCAACGATGAGTATTCCGATGTAACGTTCGCGCTCTATGCCCTCAAGGCAAAAGGGCAGCCCGAGCGGCTGCTCGTGCGAGATGCCGAGAACCTGCGCCAGCAGCTGCTGCACGTGCCAGGCGTCAAGAAGGTCAACATTGTCGGCGAGCAGGCCGAACGGATCTTCGTTTCGTTCTCGCACGACCGCCTCGCCACGCTCGGCGTAAGCCCGCAGGACATCTTCGCGGCATTGAATGGTCAGAACCTGCTCACGCCTGCGGGATCGATCGAAACGTCGGGTGCGCAAGTGTTCGTTCGCGTCGACGGCGCGTTCGACAAACTGCAGAAGATTCGCGACACGCCGATCGTCGTCCAAGGCCGGACGCTGAAGCTGTCCGACGTTGCCGCCGTCGAGCGCGGTTACGAAGATCCGGCGACGTTCCAGATACGTAACAACGGCGAACCCGCGCTGCTGCTCGGCGTTGTCATGCGCGACGGCTGGAACGGTCTGAATCTTGGGCAGTCGCTCGACAAGGAAGTGGCGCAGATCAATCGCGCGCTGCCGCTTGGTGCCAGCCTCACGAAGGTGACCGATCAGGCCGTCAATATTCATTCGGCCGTCGACGAGTTCATGGTGAAGTTCTTCGTTGCCCTGATCGTCGTGATGGTGGTCAGCTTCGCGAGCATGGGCTGGCGCGTCGGCATCGTGGTGTCGGCGGCCGTACCGCTGACGCTCGCCGGCGTCTTCGTCGTCATGGCCGCAACAGGGAAGAACTTCGACCGTATCACGCTCGGCTCGCTGATCCTCGCGCTCGGGCTGCTCGTGGACGACGCCATCATCGCCATCGAAATGATGGTTGTGAAGATGGAGGAAGGCTACAGCCGCGTTCAGGCCTCCGCATACGCATGGAGCCACACGGCGGCCCCGATGCTCTCGGGCACGCTCGTCACGGCCGTCGGCTTCATGCCCAACGGCTTCGCCCACTCGACGGCCGGCGAGTACACGAGCAACATGTTCTGGATCGTCGGCATCGCGCTGATCACATCCTGGATCGTGGCCGTTGTCTTCACGCCGTACCTCGGCGTCAAGCTGTTGCCCGAGATCCCGAAGATCGAAGGCGGCCACGAAGCGATCTACAACACGCCCAACTATCAGCGCTTTCGTCGGATTCTGCGGCGCGTCGTAGAGCGCAAGTGGCTGGTCGCGGGCATCGTGACCGGCTCGTTCGTCGTCGCGCTCCTCGCGATGAGCATCGTCAAGAAGCAGTTCTTCCCGACGTCCGATCGCCCCGAGGTGCTCGTCGAAGTGCAGATGCCCTACGGCACGTCGATCGAGCAAACCGCGGCTGCGACCGCGAAAGTCGAAGCTTGGCTTGCGAAGCAGCCCGAAGCAAAGATCGTGACGTCGTATATCGGCCAGGGCGCGCCGCGCTTCTACCTGGCAATGTCGCCCGAGCTGCCGGATCCGTCCTTCACGAAGATCGTCATCCGCACGGGCGACGAGACGGAGCGCGAAGCGTTGAAGCGCCGCCTTCGCAAGGCGGTGGCCGATGACCTTGTCCCGGGCGCGCAGGTGCGCGTTACCCAGCTCGTATTCGGCCCGTATTCGCCGTATCCGGTCGCCTTTCGCGTCATGGGGCCCGACGCCGCGACCTTGCGCACGATCGCCGCACAGGTCGAGCGCGTCATGCGTGCAAGCCCGATGATGCGCACGGTGAACACCGACTGGGGCTCCCTCGTCCCGACCGTCCATCTCGCGCTGGATCAGGACCGGCTCGCGGCATTCGGATTGACCTCGAGCGCGGTGGCGCAGCAAATGCAGTTTCTGCTGACCGGCGTGCCGATCACGAGCGTTCGCGAAGACATCCGCTCGGTGGAAGTGACGGCGCGTTCGGCAGGCAACACGCGCCTCGACCCCGCACGGATCGGTGCGTTCACGCTGGTCGGCGCGGCGGGGCAGCGGGTACCGCTTTCTCAGGTCGGTAACGTCGATATCCGCATGGAGGACCCGATCCTGCGCCGCCGCGATCGCACACCGACCATCACCGTTCGCGGGGACGTTGCAGAGGGGCTTCAGCCGCCTGACGTGTCGACGGCGATGCTCGCGACGCTCCAGCCGATCGTCGCACAGCTTCCCGACGGTTACCGGATCGAAACGGCCGGCTCCATCGAGGAATCCGGCAAGGCGTCGAAGGCGATCGTCCCGCTGTTGCCGATCATGATCGCACTGACGCTCTTGATCATCATCTTCCAGACGCGCTCCATCTCGGCCACGCTGATGGTATTCGCAACCAGCCCGCTGGGCCTGATAGGCGTGGTACCGACACTGTTGTTGTTCAACCAGCCCTTTGGGATCAATGCGCTCGTCGGGCTCATCGCGCTTTCGGGCATCCTCATGCGCAATACGCTGATCCTGATCGGACAGATCGAGCACAACGCGCGTGAGGGGATGACACCGTTTCACGCCGTGGTGGAAGCGACGATCCAGCGGTCGCGGCCGGTCATCCTGACGGCGCTCGCGGCGATCCTCGCGTTCATTCCGCTCACGCACTCGGTGTTCTGGGGCACGCTTGCCTTCACGCTGATTGGCGGCACCTTCGCCGGTACGATTCTCACGCTCGTCTTTCTGCCGGCAATGTACGCGATCTGGTTCAGGATTCGGCCCGATGCGCCCGTCGCTCCTGCTGTGAGCGCGCCGCAGGCGAGTTCGGTGGCCTGATTCGCGGCAGCCGGTGTTCGCTACCGCCGCGCCTCATGTTCAGACTGTTCGGTCAAACCGACCGAACAGTTGTTGCGACCGGGCCGCGACTGTATATGGCATACCGGCTGAATCCTGCCAAACTTGCATCCGGCACGCGGGAGGGAGCTGACAAAAATGCGAACCCGCGCAGAGCGATCGTAAATAACGGGGCCCGGCGCGGTGTATCGCGAGCAAGGACATGACATCCACGATAAGCGGAGCGCGTCCGTAACACGACCGTGGCCATCACCGGCGCATTGACGTATGTCCACGGCACTCGAAACAATCGACCCGACGATCGCCTACCAGCTATGGCGCGCGCGCGCGCAGCAGGACAGCTGCATCGAATTGTCGGCGTCAAGAAACTATGTGAGCGCGACCGCATGGCAAGCCGCAGGCCTCGCCGCGTTCGACAATGTGATCGCGCATGAGGCAAGGCCGGCCGGAGCGGGGATCGAATGCGTCACCGAGACGATAGAACGCGTCTGCACGACGCGGGCGGCGACGCTGTTCGGCGCGCAGTACGCAAGCTTGCGCGCCAATTCGCTCAGTCATGCGAATCATCTGCTCGTCCTGGCGACGACCAAGCCCGGCGGCGTCGTGCTCGATCTCGTGCGCCATACCGAACGCTACGTCGGCTACGCGTTGCGTATGAACGTGATCGGGCAGCTCGAACTCACGCACGCGACGCCGATCGCGACCATCGACGGCCAGCCCGACTACGATGCGTGCGAAGCGGCCATCGCCTATGCGCAGCCGTCGCTTGTTCGCGTGATGCCGGCGTTCATCTCGACGCGCATCGACTTCGCACGCGTAGCGAAATTGACGCGCGCGGTCGGCGCGGTGCTGGCGGCAGACCTGTCCGACCTCGCGGCACCGATTGCGGCGCGACGCATGCCGTCGCCGCTCGGTTCCGTCGATCTCGCGACAGCGCCGACGCATGGCCCATTGCGCGGGCCGCGCGGCGCGTTGCTGCTTGCGGCGGCGCGGGGCCGTGACGCGCTTGAACGCACGGTGCAGACATACTGCACCACGGCACAGCCGCTGCGCGTCCAGGCGACCCAGGCCGTCGCATTGAAGGAAGCGCTTCAGGACAGCTTCATGCACTACTGCAGTCGCATGATCGAGTGCGCCGACGCGATCCGGCGTGCGTTCGTCAAACGCGGCCTGCCGGTGGTGAACGGAGCGTCGGGCTCACACCTCGTGCTGCTCGAGTGCAGCGGGATCGGAATCGCCGCCGACGATCTCGCGCAAGTGCTCGCGCGCGCGCACATCAATGTCGAGCGACACCGCACAGGGACGCTCTACGGTGCGGACCTGCCGATCGAACAAATCGCCCTGTCCAGCGCCGCGCTTGCCGCGCGTGGCTTGCGGCCGACGGAGGCGGGGCAAGTGGCGCATATGATTGCCGACCTGATCGCCAATATCGATTGCGCCGACGTCTTCCACCACGTCCGCCAGCGCGTAGTCGCATTGTGCTCGCGCTATCCGGTGGACGGTTGGTTGAGCGCCT
>CBJMQH010000414.1:0-5014 GCA_966431825.1 uncultured Trinickia sp. | reverse complement strand
CGCGAATGCAGATTTCGCCCGGCTGACCGAGGCCGACGGGGTTGCCATCGTCGTCGCGGATCGAGACTTCGGTCGACGGCAGCGGCAACCCGATCGTCCCGCTGTATTCCTTCGAGGTCACAGGATTGCAGACGGCCGACGGTGACGTTTCCGATAGACCATAGCCCTCCACGATCGGCGTGTGCGTCCGCTCGAACCAGCGCTTGGCGACGGCCTCCTGAACGGCCATGCCGCCGGCGTTCGCCACCATCAGCTTGGAGAAATCGAGCTTGTCGAAATCGGGATGGTTCAGCATGGCGTTGTAGAGCGTGTTGACGGCCGGGAACGTGTTGATGGCGTAGCCGTGCAGTTCCTTGATCATGCCGCCGATGTCGCGCGGGTTCGCGATCAGGATACCGAGGCCGCCCGCGCGCATCGTCAACAGGCAGCAGACCGTCAGCGCGTAGATGTGATAGAGCGGCAACGCGATGACGTTGACGATCTGGTCGACCTCAGGATGCAAGCCGTGAGCCGGCTCATGCCACGCAGCCGACTGCAACACGTTCGCGACGATGTTGCCGTGGGTGAGCGTTGCGCCCTTGGCGACGCCGGTCGTGCCACCCGTGTACTGCAGGAATGCGACGTCGGCGCGCGTGAGCGCGACGGGCTTGAACGTCAATCCCGCACCCTGCGCGAGCGCATCGTTGAATTTGATATGTCCCGCCAGGTGCCAAGCCGGCACCATCTTCTTCACGCGCCGCACGACGAAATTGACGACAAGCCCCTTCATCCCCATCAAATCGCCGATCGAGGCGACGACGATATGCTTGATGCTCGTCTTACCCACCACAGCGGCGAGCGTATGCGCGAAGTTCTCGAGCAGGATGATCGCTTCGGCACCGCTGTCCTTGAGTTGATGCTCGAGTTCGCGCGGCGTGTAAAGCGGGTTGACATTGACGACGACATACCCTGCACGCAGGATCGCGGCTAGCGCAACCGGGTACTGGAGCACATTCGGCATCATGATGGCGATGCGCGCGCCGCGCGCAAGGCCCTTCGATTGCAGCCACGCGGCGAATTGACGCGACAACGTGTCGAGTTCGCCGTAGGTGATCGATTTGCCCATGCTGACGAACGCGCGCTTGTCGCGATAGTCGCACATGCTTTCGTCGAGCAGTTCGGCGACCGATTCGTATTGCGTCGGATCGATTTCGGCAGGGACGCCGGGGGGGTACGACTTCAACCAGATTTTTTCCATGTGGCGTCTCCCTTGTTTTCGAATGGTCGTGCTAAACGAGCATCGTAGCCCGTCGACCCTTGCGAAACAATTGAATTAGATCCCGACTTCCAACTCGGGAGTCGGGGATTGGCAAGCGCGCGGCGTGCGTCTAGTGCCCTGCGGGACAATGCGTTAGGCGCGTTCGACCTCGACGAGACAATCGTAGAACGTGGCGGAACCGCCCATGTCGGAGAGGGCTTGGCTCGTGACCTGGTTCGCGTTGCATCCGTCCGGCGCGATTTTCTTCCACCAGATCGACAAACCGACGACGACACCTTCGCGTGCTCGCTCGGTGACGCGCGCGCGTGCGGTCATCGAACCGCGATCGTTGAAAATCCGTACGAGGTCGCCGTCGCCGATGCCGCGCGATTGCGCATTATCCGGATGAATGTCGAGATGTGGCGCTCGTTCGCTTGCACGCAGGCTGTCGACGTTGACGAAGGTACTGTTTAGAAAGTTACGCGCAGGCGGCGAGATCATGGCGAGCGGATAGCGCGCTGCGAGGTCGGGCGCACTTTCCGCCGATTCGTACGGCGGTACGTGGTCCGGGAGCGGATCTTTGCCTTCCTGTGCGAGCAGCGTGCTGGAGAACTCGCATTTACCCGAAGGGGATGGAAAGCCGCCCTGCGCGAACGGTGCGTCGGGCAGATTCAGTTGTGCCCAACCGTCGCGCTTGAGCGTCGACCAGTCGGTGCCCTCGAGCGTCGGATGGTCCCAGCGCAGTGCCTGGCGAGCGACGTCCTCGTCGGTTTCGAAGAGCGCGGGCTCGTCGAGTCCCATCCGCCGGGCGATGCCGCGAAAGATCTCGGTGTTGGGGAGGGCTTGGCCGACCGGCGCAATGGCCGGCTCATTGAGCATGACGTAGGTATGGCCGTACGACTTGTGGATGTCGAGATGCTCCAGTTGCGTGGTGGCCGGCAGAAGCAGGTCGGCATAGTCCGCTGTATCAGTCTGGAAGTGCTCGAGGACGATGGTGAACAGATCTTCGCGCGCAAACCCGGCTGCAACGCGCTGCGAATCGGGCGCGACGGCGACCGGATTGGAGTTATAGACGACGATCGCCTCGAGCTTCGGGCCGAACGACGCGTCGCCCGGGTGCAGGAGCGCGTCGCCGATCGCATTCATATTGATGATGCGCGGCAGTGACGTGGGCCCGCCCGGGATCAGATCGGGGCGCTGCAACGCATGCGTGTCGACGGGCGCCCATCCCGACGTCGACATGAGCAGCCCGCCCGCGCGATCGCGCCAGGCGCCCGTCAGTGCGGGCAGGCAGGCGATCGCCCGGGTGGCGTTGCCCCCGCCTCGAACGCGTTGCATGCCGTAGTTGAGGCGAATAGCGGCGCGGCGCGTGCGCCCGTAGGCGCGCGCCAGTTCGACGATTGTTTCGGCTTCGATACCGCAGATCCGCGCTACACGAGCCGGGGAATAGGTCAACGCGCGGGCCTTGAGTGCATCGAACCCTTGGGTGTGATCGCGGATGTAGTCGTGATCGAGCAGATCCTCGGTGATGAGCACGTGCATCATGCCGAGCGCAAGCGCGCCGTCGGTACCCGGCCGCAGGGCGATGTGCTGATGGCACTTCTCAGCGGTCAGCGATCGGTATGGGTCGATTGCAATAAGCCGCGCTCCGCGACGCTTGGCTTCTTGAGCCCGAGTCCAGAAGTGCAGGCTCGACGCGATCGGGTTCGCGCCCCAGATCAGGATCAGCTCGCTTTCTTCGAAGAATGCGTTGTGCATTCCGACGCTCGCGCCATAGGTGTACTTGAGCCCGGCCGCGCCGGCGGCGGCACAGATGGCGCGATCGAGTCGCGACGCGCCCAGCTTGTGAAAAAAACGCTGCGCGATGCTGTCGCCTTGGACGAGACCCATGGTGCCGGCATAGCTGTACGGCACGATGGCTTGGGGGGCTCGCTTAGCGATCTCGGAAAGGCGCGCGGCGGCGATCTGAAAGGCCTCGTCCCATCCGATGGGCGCGAAGCGGCCCTCGCCCTTCGCGCCGACGCGCTTCATCGGTTTGGTGAGCCGCGCGGCGTGATGAACGCGTTCGGGATAGCGGCTTACCTTGGTGCAGAGCACGCCCTGCGTGGGCGGATGATCGGGATCTCCGACCACCTTGACCGCTCGACCGTTTTCGACTGTGACGCGCATGGCACAGGTATCGGGGCAGTCATGGGGGCAAACAGCGCGCGCAAATTCGGTCGGGGCGTTCATCTGATGAGTCCTGTTCGGCGCGGTGCGCCGCAATCGCGCTAATTCTATTACGTCTGACCGGTTTCGCCGGGGCCGACGAGCGCCTGATCACTTCAGCGTAGAATGATCCGACCGAGATCCGGCCACTGGACCGGCCCAACGCACAATACAGTCGAACGCATCATGAAAGTATTCCCCGAATTGCTCGCGGCGCGCGACGAAATCCAATCCCTGCGACGAACGATCCATGCGCATCCTGAGCTGCGCTACGAGGAGGTCCGCACAGCGGACCTCGTTGCCCGCACGCTTGAGGGCTGGGGCATCGAAGTGCACAGGGGGATTGGCAAGACGGGCGTCGTCGGCGTGCTCAAGCGCGGAACGGGAAAGCGATCGATCGGGCTGCGTGCCGATATGGATGCCTTGCCGATTCAAGAGCTGAATGGTTTCGAGCATCGTTCGCAGGAAGCCGGGAAGATGCATGCCTGTGGGCACGACGGGCATACGGCGATGTTGCTCGGCGCAGCGCAGTACCTTGCGAAGCACGGTGAATTTGACGGCACCGTCGTGTTTATCTTCCAGCCTGCGGAAGAAGGCGGGGCGGGCGCGCGGGCGATGATTGAAGAGGGGCTGTTCGAAAAATTCCCGGTTGACGCGGTGTTCGGCTTGCACAATTGGCCGGGCATGCCGGCAGGCTCGTTTGGCGTGACGGAAGGGCCGATCATGGCGTCGAGCAACGAATTCCGCATCGATATCCGGGGCACGGGAGCGCACGCCGCGCTACCGCACAATGGACGGGATCCGGTATTCGCGGCGCTTCAAATCGGCAACGCACTGCAGAGCATCATTACGCGCAACAAGAAGCCGATCGAAACGGCTGTGCTGTCGATCACGCAAATTCATGCTGGCGATGCGGTGAATGTCATCCCCGACGACGCCTGGCTTGCGGGCACCGTCCGCACATTCACGACCGACACGCTCGATCTGATCGAGGCGCGGATGCGCAAGATCGCCGAAGCGACGGCGCTTGCATACGATTGCACGGCCACCGTCAGCTTCCACCGAAATTACCCCCCGACGGTCAACAGTCGCGAAGAGACGCGCTTCGCAGTCGAGGTAATGCGCGAAATCGTCGGCACGGAACGCGTGGATGCGCAGACGGAGCCCACCATGGGCGCAGAAGACTTCTCGTTCATGCTGCTGGCGAAGCCTGGATGCTATGCGTTCCTCGGCAACGGCGACGGTGCGCATCGTGATTCGGGGCATGGCGCAGGACCGTGCATGCTTCATAACGCGAGTTATGACTTCAACGACGAACTGCTGCCGGTGGGAGCGACCTATTGGGTGCGGCTCGCGCAACGTTTTTTGGCGGCCTGACGAAGCGGCCCACCATCGGCTCTTGGGCGCTGCGTCAGAATGCGCGGCGCGTCCGCGGTAACGGCATTGAGCGATAGGCACGATGCCGTGCTGCGTGAGGCGTGAGGCGTGGATGGGAAATGGAAGAGGTAGCGCCACGAATGTGGCGCAGCAAAAGCAAAACCCCCGAGGGCTTGGTAGCCGCACGGGGGT
>CBJMQH010000413.1:0-5021 GCA_966431825.1 uncultured Trinickia sp. | reverse complement strand
ACACGTCCTCGTATACCTGCATTCGGCCGAGGGCAGCCTGCGGCTCGATGGGCTGCGCAGTCGCCGGATCAGGCCCCGCGGCGCCCCACGCCGTGCACCCGGCCCACGCATTGAGGATGACTAGCAGCCATCGCCAAAACATCGGCCTCATGACGGCATCAGGCGACGTCGACGCATGCCGCTTCGGCCTGCGTCGCAGCGCGCGAGCGCCGCTCGTCACGGTAGACCGACGGCGTCACGCCGAAACGCTCCCTGAACGCCGTTGCGAAATTCGCCGCGCTCGAAAAGCCGATTTCTTCCGCGATGTTCGCAATGCTAAGCGTGGTTTCGAGCAACAGGTCCTGCGCGACGCGCAACCGCTCGCCGCGCAGATATTCGAACACCGTCTGACCCAGGTTTTCGCGAAATGCCCGTGCCAAACGCTTTTCGTTCGTGCCGACCAGGCGCGCAAGCTGTTCCACGGTCGGAGTCGCATTGAGCCGCTCCGACAAATGGCGGATCGCGGCGCGCACGATAACACTGTTCCCCGACGGGTCGACGGCAGGCTCATCGGGCGGATCGGCTTCGTCGGGTTGCCGGTCGCGTTCTCCACGGGTGAGATGCACGCGAATCCGTGCCAGCACCTCCGCCGGTTCGAACGGCTTGACCACATAGTCGACGCCGCCAATCGCAAGCCCCTCCAGCCGCTCGTGCAGCTCGCCCGCCGCTGTCAGAAAAATGATGGGAATGTCGCGCGTTGCCGGCGTCTCGGCCAGCACGCGGCACGCCGCGAAGCCGTCCATGCGCGGCATCCGGACGTCCATGAGGATCACGTCGGGCGAGATCGCCTGCGCACGTTGGTAGGCCTGCGAACCATCGAACGCAATGCTGATCCGGCACCCCGCATTGCGCAGGATATCGACGAGCAGGCGCAGTTGATCGGGCTGGTCGTCGACGATCAGTACGTGCGCATCGGTCAGGACAGAACGGCTGTGCGGCATAGCAGGTGCGAGAAATCGGACGGTCCCATTCTGCCAGCCAATCCTCCGGCAAACGTTAAACAAGTGTGAATCGCGGGCGAGGTGTGCGTGTTACGCAACGCCGCGCGCCCCGCGTTGGTGCACGAAAAGATTTTCCCTCCAGCAAAGCATTTCGGCGCTCCATCAAAACCCTGCATCGCGATTGCATTACCACAATGCGTCCGACGGTGAATACCGCGATCGCTCGCCCAGCCCACCGAGCGGCAATCGGCAATGACCGAACAAACAAGTGCCGCACACGCGGCGGGGCCAGAAAAGCCTGAAATCACAGCAACGAGGAACCCAATGAACAAAAACCGCCATCGGCTGAAGGGGGCCGTCAGCCGCGCAGCCCAGGCAACAACAGGAGCCGCAGTCACCGCCCGTGCGCTGCATCGTCTTTCGACGCTGTCGCTGACTGTCGTCGCATCGCTTGCGATGCCGACGGCAGCCGGCGTCGGCAGCTTTCGCCGCTATGACGCCGTCGGCCGTGGCGTTACCGGGCGGACCCGCGGCAAGGTCGCCATCGGCGCAGGAGCAAGGACTTGCCGTGCAGATTGCACCTGCGGCGGTGCGACCGGCTATCCGGCGTGAGTTTGCAGCGGGCGCGCGCGGATGAGGTCTCCGTCCTTTCACGGCCGCTGGCCTCGCTTTCGCGTATCCGACTGCGTGACATTGTTTTTATTGTCTATGGATTGATAGAGGGAGCAAATGAAGACAGCAACCATGCCCCCGCTGCGGGTCGATCCTGATCTGCGACGGGCCGCCGAAGCGGTACTGCTTGAAAACGAATCGCTTTCGGCCTTCATGGAATCTGCGCTGCGCGCAGCCATCGGCAGACGGCGCCTGCAACGGGACTTTCTCGCGCGCGGGCTCGCCGCACGCGATGAGGCGCAGCGCGAGCCCGCTTACTTCGATGCGAGCGGCGTCCATGCCGAGCTCGACAACCTGTCACCAACCGCCGGGAAGGACGCGTGACGTTCCGCATTCGCTACACGCGTGGCGCGCGCGACGACCTCAAACAGCTTCACGAACGGCAAGTCGCGCGCGACAGCGCCGCAGCCGCACGGGCCCTCGATGCCACCCGCGACGCCCTCGCTCTGCTGGCCGCTTGCCCGTTCGCCTGCCGCAGGGCAGACGATGCCGATCCCTTCCTGCGCGAACTCGTCATCTCGTTCGCCGATGGCGGCTATGTCGTGCTGTTCGATATCGAAGGCGTACGGCCGGCCGCGGGCGTCGCGGCCGATTCCGCCAGCCGATACGTGGCCATCCTCGCCGTCCGCCCGCTGTACGACGACGACTATCTCTAAGCGCGCCGCCCCATTCGTCGGTGTTGCAGCACCAGGAGAATGGGAATATTCGCGTTGCATAGTCGGTAACACCTAGGGAAGCCGCACCGCATCGACCATCGATCGGGCAAGCGGCTCGCGTCGGGCGCTGCTGCGCCTGCCCACCCTTGGAAAGGACACCACAATGCAACGCGATGACGAGGATTGCCCGCGCACGCCGCACGGCCGGCGCGACTTCCTGAAATGTATGGCGTGGGCCGGCGCCGGTACGCTCTGGTTCATGCAAGGCGGCGTGCTGCAAGCCCGCGCGCTGACCGATGCGGGCACGAACGCCCCTGCACCCGGCGACGCGACGTTCAGCTTCGTCCAGGTCAGCGACTCTCACATCGGTTTTACGAAGGCGCCGAACCCCGATGTGACCGGTACCCTGAAAGCGGCACTCGATCGCATCAACGCGCAGCCGACACAACCGGACTTCGTACTCCATACGGGCGATCTCACCCATCTTTCGCGCCCCGACGAATTCGACACGGTCGGGGAGCTCATGCGCGGGCTGCGCGCGCAACGCGCGTTCTACGTGCCCGGCGAACACGACGTGATCGGCGACAACGGCGCCGAATTCTTCCGACGGTTCGGCGAGAAGGCGACAACCGGCGGCTGGTACAGCTTCGATCACCGCGGCGTGCACTTCGTTGCCCTCATCAACGTATTGAACCTGAAAGCCGGCGGGCTCGGCTTTCTCGGCGACGACCAGCTCGCGTGGCTCAAACGCGATCTCGCCGCCCAGTCTGCCGAAACCCCGATCGTCGTCTTCGCGCACATGCCGCTCTGGTCGCTCTACCCGAACTGGGGCTGGGGCACCGACGATGCCGGCGCAGCGCTCGCAATGTTGCGCCGCTTCGGCTCCGTCACCGTGCTGAACGGCCACATCCATCAGATTCAGCAGAAAGTCGAAGGGAATGTGACGTTCTACACCGCCCGCTCGACGGCTTATCCGCAGCCGGCGCCCGGCGTCGGGCCTGGCCCCGGGCCGATGAAAGACGTGCCGGCCGGCAAGCTCGCCAGCTACCTCGGCGTACGCAGTGTCCGTCATGTCGCCACGCAACAATCGCTCGCGCTCACCGACGAGGCCCTGTCATGAAGCTCGCCGCACGATTCGCCGCACGATTCGCCGCACGATTCGCCGCCGCCCTCGCCGCGCTGTGCCTGGGCGCCGCCCTCATCGGCCCGTCCGTCTGCGAAGCAGCGCCGCCCGAGCAGCCCAGCGCCAGCGCAGCCGACGCGAAGTCCGCCTACCACGTCGATATCCGCAACTTCGCGTTCTCGCCGCCGCAGTTGTCGGTGCCGGCCGGATCGCGCATCGTCTGGACAAACCGCGACGACGAACCCCACGTCGTCGTCAGCACGAGCGGTGCGTTCAAGGCCTCGCCTGCGCTCGACACGAACGACTCGTTCGCCGTCGTCCTCGACAAGCCGGGCACCTACGCCTACTTCTGCGGCATCCACCCGATGATGGTCGGCAAGATCGTCGTGCATTGACAGGCTGCAACCTGCCGCCCGGGTTGCAGCGCATGCATCCGCACGCGTGTCCGCGCAGCCGGAGCGAGCGGGCGGGAATAAACTCGCGCAAGGGCCGGTATGCATGGGAACCAACCGACAGCGGCACAACCTGAGGAGCCCGGCGTGGGCGAGACCGATACCGATACCGATCGACAGCGCGCAAGGCGCGGCGCCGGCCATGACAGCGCCGCCGATGCCGAGCGCAGCCGCCGGTTTCAGCAACTGGCGCTGCCGCACCTGGACGCAGCCTACAACCTCGCGCGCTGGCTGTCGGGCAGCGCCAGCGATGCCGACGACGTCGTTCAGGATGCGTTCATGCGCGCATTCCGCTTCTTCGACAGCTTCCGCGGCGACAGTGCGCGGCCGTGGCTGCTCGCGATCGTGAGGCGCACCTGGTACACCGAGTGGCGCCGGCGTGCCGCCTCACGCGAGACCGTTGCCTTCGACGAGTCGTTCGACGACATGGCGCTCGACGGCAGCGATGTGGCCGATGCGGACCCGCAGCGCCTCCTCATCCGCGACGAAGACGTGCGTTTCGTGCACGAGGCGCTTGCCCGGCTGCCCGTCGAATTCCGGGAGGTGCTGATCCTGCGCGAACTCGAAGACATGAGCTACCGCGACATCGCCGCCGTCACCGACTTGCCGATCGGCACCGTCATGTCGCGGATCGCCCGCGCGCGGCGCAAACTGGCCGCCGCCTTGCACGCCATGCGGCCCGGCGATATGCCGCTCTCGCCCGAACAAGCGCGCACAGCACGCGCACCGGCCCCTATCGCCAAGGAGTTGCCTGATGGACTGTAACGAAGCCCGTGCCCTGCTCGATGCGGACATCGACCGCGAGTTGTCGGCAGCCGATGCGCAACACATCCGGGCGCACCTCGCCGCCTGTGCGACCTGCCGCGAGAGCAGCGAAGCCATCGCCTCGCTGAGCCGCGCCGCGCGCGCAGCCCCCTACCACCGCGCAAGCCCGGCGCTGCGGGCGCGCATCGTCGCGGCGCTACCCGGCTGCGACGACGAAGCAGCGGCGCCTGCAGACGCGCGCACACGCGAGCCCGAGCAACGCAACGATCGCACTGCGTCCGCACCGCGCCGCCCTGCGTTCCAGGACTGGCTGCGCGGGCTCGGGCTCGGGCTCGGGCTCGGATTCGGTTCCGGCGCCGGCGTCGCGACCGCC
>CBJMQH010000412.1:0-5030 GCA_966431825.1 uncultured Trinickia sp. | reverse complement strand
GTCGATGCGCGCTTCAAGGTCTACATGATCGACGAAGTGCACATGCTGACGAACCACGCGTTCAACGCGATGTTGAAGACGCTGGAAGAGCCGCCGCCGCACATCAAGTTCATTCTCGCCACGACCGATCCGCAAAAGATTCCGGTCACCGTGCTTTCGCGCTGTCTGCAATTCAATCTGAAGCAGATGCCCGCCGGCCATATCGTGTCGCATCTCGAGCGCATTCTCGCCGCGGAGAGCGTTCCGTTCGAGCCGCAGGCGCTGCGGCTGCTCGCGCGTGCGGCCGACGGCAGTATGCGCGACGCGCTGTCGTTGACCGATCAAGCCATCGCCTATTCGGCGAACGAGGTCAGCGAAGAGGCCGTGCGCGGCATGCTCGGTGCGCTCGATCAAAGCTATCTGACGCGGCTCCTCGATGCCGTGGTGGCCGGCGACGGCGCGCTCGTGCTGTCGATCGCCGACGAGATGGCGCTGCGCAGCCTCTCGTTCTCGACTGCGCTGCAAGACCTGGCAGGGCTGCTGCATCGCGTCGCGTGGGCGCAGTTTGCACCGGCGTCGGTGCTCGACGAATGGCCCGAGGCAGCCGACGTGCGCCGCTTTGCGCAAGCGCTTACGCCGGAGTCGGTGCAGCTGTTCTATCAAATCGCGACGATCGGCCGTGCCGAGCTCGGGCTCGCGCCGGACGAGTACGCCGGCTTCACGATGACGTTGCTGCGCATGCTCGCATTCGAGCCGGCCGGGCCGGACGGCTCGGGCGGCGCCGGCCGCGGAAGTCGCCGGCGAGGCGGGGAGGCGACGGGCGCGTCGCGGCGCGAGGCGTCCCCGGTTTCAGCCCGGTCGGCGCCTTCGGCGCTGGCTGCAGCGCCCGCCGATGCCGGACGCGGCGAGACGCGCACGGCTGAACAGTCGGCGCCGCGCCCGGCCTTGCCGACCCCGGATGCCCCGGCGGCTCCCAGCGCCGAGTCGCACGCCGCCGCTTCGGGACCGCATGCCGGGAGCGGCGAGGCGACCGTCGCAACCGCAAT
Organism: uncultured Trinickia sp.; assembly: GCA_966431825.1. Classification (GTDB taxonomy): domain Bacteria; phylum Pseudomonadota; class Gammaproteobacteria; order Burkholderiales; family Burkholderiaceae; genus Trinickia. Next base: position 4,005 of record CBJMQH010000412.1, on the reverse strand, counting down.
GCGCGATGCGGGGCCGGATGCCCCGATGCCGGTGTCCGCGCGCGATGCGCGCGAGCCCGCCCCCGTGCAACGGACGGCCGGCGGGGCCGTGGCGGCCGTTGGCGATGCGCGGCCCGCGTCGGGTGGCGTACCGGCCGGCGACGCGGAGGCTGGCGCTCAGGCCAGGACGCAAACCAGCGAGCGTGGCGCACCGGCACCGGAGCAAGCGGCAGCGGCGCCCCGTGTGGCGCCTGCGCGCGCGGGCGGTGCGAGTGCCGCGCTCGACGTTTTGCGTAACGCGGGCATGCGCGTGTCGACGGGCCGGACCTCGGGCGAGCGGCCGAGCGGCGCAACGGCCAGACCGTCACCCGCCGCGGCGCCGAAGCCGCCGGTGCCGCGCGTGCCGATCGTGGTGCCCGAGCCGCGCCCGCGTGCCGTTCCCGCGGCCTCGCCGCGCACGGATGCGCCATCGGCGCCGCCGCCTTGGGACGACATGCCGCCGCTCGACGCACGCGACGATTACATCCCGCTTTCTTCCGAGGACGACTACTTCTCGTCGCCGCTGCCTGACGCCGCGTTCGACGGCGCGATGGAGCGTAGCGCCGCGCCGCGTAACACGATGCCGCGCACGCCCGCCGTCGACCTCAGTGCATTGCCGCCGCCGGTTCCGCTCGACGCGATCGGGTTCGCGGGCGACTGGCCGGCGCTTGCGGTCGAACTGGGACTGACCGGTATTGCGCACCAGCTCGCGTTCAACAGCGAGTTGACGGCGCTCGATGGGCAGGCGCTGAAGTTGAGCGTGCCGGTGCCGCAATATGCCGATAATGCGCAAGTCACGAAGCTGAAAGCCGCGTTGGCCGAGCGACTCGGTCGCCCCGTCGACGTCGTTGTCGAAGTCGGGCCCGCGTCGCGCACGGCTGCCACGCTCGATGCGGCGGCGCGCGCCGAACGCCAGCGCGAGGCGGAACGCGAGATCGATGCCGACCCGTTCGTCCAATCGCTGATTCGAGATTTCGGCGCGAGCATCGTTCCGGGGTCCGTCAAGCCGCTTTCGCCCGATACGGGCGCCGGCGCACGCTGAGCGCACACCGGGGCCGGCGATGCGCCGGCTTGCCGGGCCGCCGGACACGGAAGATCGACCGAGCGCAAAAGCCGAACGTATCCGGAACGAATACACCCATTTGCCGCCGCGAGCGGTATAGCCATCCACACGAACCAAGGAGTCAAGTCCATGCTGAAAGGTCAACTTGCCGGGCTCATGAAGCAAGCCCAGCAGATGCAGGAAAACATGAAGAAGATGCAGGAGCAGCTGGCCCAGATCGAAGTCGAAGGGCAATCGGGCGCCGGCCTCGTGAAGGTCACGATGACCTGCAAGAACGACGTGCGTCGCGTTTCGATCGATCCGAGCCTGCTCGCCGACGACAAGGATATGCTCGAAGACCTCGTTGCCGCCGCGTTCAACGATGCGGTGCGCAAGGCCGAGGCCACGGCGCAGGAGAAGATGGGCGGAATGACGTCGGGGCTGCCGCTGCCGCCGGGCTTCAAGCTGCCGTTCTGATGCTGCGGGTGCACCCGATGGGCGGCAAACGGTCATGAAACAGCCTTCCGCACTCGTTGCGCTCGTCGAGGCACTGCGCGCGTTGCCCGGGGTCGGACCGAAGTCCGCGCAACGGATGGCTTATCACCTGATGCAGCACGATCGCGAAGCGGCGGAGCGGCTCGGCCGCTCGCTGCTGTTCGCGACCGAACACCTGCAGCATTGCGAGCGGTGCAATACGTTCACCGAGGCACGCATCTGCGACGTCTGCAGCGACACGTCACGCGACGCGTCTCTGCTCTGCGTCGTGGAGACGCCGGCCGACCAGGTCATGCTCGAACAGACGATGACCTACCGCGGGCTCTACTTCGTCCTGATGGGGCGCCTGAGCCCGCTCGACGGTATCGGGCCGAAGGAGATCCATTTCGATCGGCTCGTGAAGCGGGCGTCGGATGGCGTCGTCAAGGAAGTTGTACTGGCAACGAACTTTACGAACGAAGGCGAGGCGACTGCGCACTATCTCGCTCAGGCGCTGAAGGCCCGCGATCTGTCGGTGACGCGCCTGGCGCGCGGCGTGCCGGTGGGCGGCGAACTCGAGTACGTCGACGCCGGCACGATCGCGCGTGCGATGCTGGATCGACGCGCGCTTTGAGGCGCAGGGTGCGCCTGCCCGCGAGGCTTTCAGACGGAGAAGACGGACAGATGAGCACAAACGCAGGGCCCCTTGCGGGCGTGAAGGTGCTCGAACTCGGCACGTTGATCGCAGGGCCGTTCGCGGCGCGCTTTCTCGGCGAGTTCGGCGCGCAGGTCATCAAGATCGAAGATCCGAAGGGCGGCGACCCGCTGCGCAAATGGCGCATGCTCTACCCGGAGGTGGGCGGCACATCGCTCTGGTGGGCCGTGCAGGCTCGCAACAAGCAGTCGGTGACGCTGAACCTCAAAGACGAGGCCGGCAAGGAGGTCCTGCGCCGCCTCGCGCGCGAGGCCGATATCATCGTCGAGAATTTCCGCCCCGGCTTGCTCGAAAAACTCGGGCTCGGCTATGACGTCTTGAGTGCCGAGAATCCGGGGCTCGTGATGGTGCGTCTTTCGGGCTACGGCCAGACGGGGCCTTATCGCGATCGTCCCGGCTTCGGTTCGATCGCCGAAGCCATGGGCGGCCTGCGCCACATTACCGGATACCCGGACTTGCCTCCGCCGCGCATCGGTATTTCGATCGGCGATTCGATCGCGGCGCTGCACGGCGTGATCGGCGCGCTCATGGCGCTGCATCACCGGCAGGTGAACGGCGGCAAAGGGCAGGTGGTCGATGTCGCCCTTTATGAAGCCGTCTTCAATATGATGGAGAGCATCGTGCCCGAGTACGCCGTGCGCGGGGCGATCCGCGAGCGGACCGGCGCGTCGCTGCCGGGCATCGTGCCGTCGAATACCTATCCGTGCAAGGACGGCAGTCTCGTGATCGGCGGCAACAGCGATCCGATTTTCAAGCGGCTCATGATTGCGATCGAGCGCCCCGATCTGGCCAACGATCCCGCGCTCGCCCACAACGACGGGCGTGTACCGCGCACGCGCGAAATCGACGACGCGATCGCCGCGTGGCTCGCCGAGCGAACGACCGACGAGGCGCTCGAGATTCTGACCGCCGCCGACGTGCCGGTCGGACGCATTTACAGTGTGGCGGATATGTTCGCCGACCCGCAGTTCGCCGCGCGTCAGATGATTCAGCACTTCAAGTGGCAAGACGGCGCGGACGTGGCCTTGCCGAACGTGACGCCGAAGCTCTCCGAGACGCCGGGCGGAACGCGCTGGCTCGGCCCCGAACTCGGCGAGCACACCGACGAGGTGTTGTCGACACTCGGCTATTCGGACGACGAGATCGCGTCCTTGCGCGAGCGCGGGGTCGTCTGACGGAGCCTGTCAAGGGGGGCGCCGTGTGCGTTGCATCATCGTTCAAGGCGTCATCCTCCTCGGTTACAATCGGCGGATGCGAATCCTACTGAGCAACGACGACGGTTATCTGGCGCCCGGACTGGCGGCGCTCTACCACGCGCTGAAGCCGCTGGGCGAGATCACCGTGATGGCACCCGAGCAGAACTGCAGCGGGGCGTCGAATTCGCTGACGCTGTCGCGGCCCCTCTCAGTGCTGCGCTCCGCGAACGGCTTTTACTACGTGAACGGCACGCCAACGGACTCGGTCCACATCGCGCTCACCGGCATGCTCGATCACAAGCCCGATCTTGTCGTCTCAGGGATCAACAACGGGCAGAACGTCGGCGAGGACACGCTCTATTCGGGCACCGTCGCGGCGGCGACCGAGGGCATCATGTTCGGTGTGCCCGCGATCGCGTTTTCGCTCGTCGAGAAGGATTGGGTGCACCTCGAAGATGCCGCGCGTGTCGCGCGGGACATCGTGGAACATTTTCTCGCGCACCCGTTGCCGACGCACCCGCTGCTCAACGTGAATATTCCCAACCTGCCGTACGAGTCCC
>CBJMQH010000411.1:0-5040 GCA_966431825.1 uncultured Trinickia sp. | reverse complement strand
GGCTGTGGCCGTGAGCCGTATCGACGACGATCACGTCGACACCGGCCGCCGCCAGCAACGCAACGCGCTCTTCGTTGTCCGCACCGACCCCGACGGCCGCGCCGACGCGCAGCTTGCCGTGCTCGTCCTTACACGCTTCCGGGTGTTCCGTCTGCTTCGTGATGTCCTTGACCGTCATCAGCCCGCGCAGCTCGAAGGCATCGTTCACGACGAGCACACGCTCGAGCCGGTGGCTGTGCATGAGCGCCTTCGCCTCGGCGAGCGCCGTACCTTCCTTGACCGTCACGAGCCGATCGCGCGGCGTCATGATCGCGCTGACCGGTTGATCGAGACGCGTTTCGAAGCGCAGGTCGCGGTTCGTCACGATCCCCATCAGCTGCTGGCCTTCGACCACGGGGAAGCCCGAGATGCCATGCTGCTGGGACAGCGCGATCACATCGCGCACCTTCATTTGCGGCGGAATCGTAATCGGATCGCGCAGCACGCCCGACTCGAACCGCTTGACCTTCGCCACTTCACGCGCCTGCTCGGCAGCCGTCAGGTTCTTGTGAATGATGCCCACGCCACCCTGCTGCGCCATCGCGATCGCAAGGCGCGCTTCGGTCACCGTGTCCATCGCGGCCGACACGAGCGGCATGTTCACGCCGATGTTGCGGGTCAGTTGGGTCTTCAGGCTGGTGTCGCGCGGCAGAACGTCGGAGAAAGCCGGGACGAGGAGCACGTCATCGAACGTGAGTGCTTTTTGGATCAGACGCATGGCAAATCCTATAGGCGCAAAAGCGAATTATACGCGATACCTCCCCGGTTTTTCACTGTGCGAACAGCAAGTTAGCAGTTTTGTGCGTTTTTTTGGCACGCCGATTTCGCTTTGCCGTTCGCCCGGCGTTCGCTCGGTTTTCGTTTGCGGGTCCTCGCATGTTCGCTAATCGGGCCGCACCCCGCCGCCCGCGCAACACGGTCCATGTCGCGAGAAACCCCAGACGAATCGCGCACGCCGGGTGCCACGCGCCGCCCTACTGCCCATTCGCCATTGCAGAATCGAACAAGACGGCGCGCGCGCGGAACCATAAGCTGGCCGCCTGATCAATGACGAGCAATAAGGAAGACACCATGCAGCGCGGGGTGATGTACGGAATGATGGCGGGCGCGCTCTGGGGCATGGTGTTCCTCGTCCCGCGGCTGTTGCCCGATTTCGCGCCGATGGCACTCGGCGCCGCGCGCTGCATGATGTACGGCATCGTCTCCCTGGCAGCGCTCGTGCCGATCGCCCGACGCGTGGCGGCCAAGCTCACACGCACCGATATGCTGGCGCTGCTCAAGCTCTCGCTCGTCGGCAACCTCGTCTACTACGTCTTCCTGACCGCCGCCGTCCACCGCGTCGGCATCGGCCCCACCTCGCTCATCGTCGGCGTCCTGCCCGTCACCGTCACGCTCGCGGGCCGCAGCGATCATGGCGCCGTGCCGCTCGCGCGACTCGCCTGGCCGCTTGTACTCGTCATGGCGGGCATCGCCTGCATCAACGTCGACGTCTTCGCCACCGCACCTGCCGCAACCGCCGGCGCTCGCACGATCGGGGACAAGCTCGTCGGCGTCTGCTGCGCCATCGGTGCGCTCGCCAGCTGGACGTGGTTCGCCGTCGAAAACGCCCGCTATCTGCGCCGCAACGATCACTTCGACGGCAATGAGTGGTCCGTGCTGCTCGGTATCGCCACGGGCTTCCTCGGCACAGCGCTTTGGACCGGACTGTGGCTCACCGGAAAAGGGGCGGCTGCGGGCACAGCAAGCCTTTCCGGCGCGCGTTGGCATACGTTCTGGTTGCTGAATGTGGCGCTGGCAGTCGGCGCCTCGTGGCTCGGCACGGGGCTCTGGAACGCCGCGTCCAAACGCCTGCCCCTCACGCTGTCGGGTCAGATGATCGTCTTTGAAACGCTCTTCGCCCTGCTCTACGCGTTCGCCTACGATCAGCGTTGGCCGAGGCCGCTGGAAGCCGCGGCAATCGGTTTGCTGCTCGCAGGCGTCGTCTGGTCCGTGCGCCGGCACAGCGACCGCACGCAACAAGCGGCGCTCGATGCCTGCGTCGAGACGCCGGCCCACTGAATCGCCCGCCGGGGCGCCAAGTGCGATGCGCTAGCGCGCGTCCTTATGCATCCACTTACGTCCCTCGATCGAGCCGGAACGGCGCGTCTTATCAACGCGGCGCTGGCGCGCGAGCTTCGGATCGACGATGAGCGGCCGATAGATCTCGACGCGGTCGAGGTCGGTCAGCGGCGTATCGAGCGTGGCGAGCTTGCCGAAAATGCCGACTTTGGCTGTCGCGACGTCGATGTCGGCGTGACGCGCGGCGATCCCGCTCGCCTCGATGGCCTCGCGCACCGTCGCGCCGGCAGGCAGCGTCACCGCAATGACGGTCTGCGCCTCGCGGCGCGCATAGCAGACTTCAATGGACAGCATGGTGCTCATGGCTTGCCATAGCGCTCGTCGGCACGCTTCACGAACGATTCGACGAACGTGTTGGCGATGTGGTTGAAAACGGGACCGATGATCTTTTCGAGAATTACGCTCGAAAACTCGTAGTGCAGCGCGAACTCGATCTTGCAGGCATCGCTGCGCAACGGCGTGAAGCGCCAGTAGCCTGTGAACTTGCGAAACGGGCCGTCGGCGAACTGCATGTCGATCCGATGCGGACGCTGCTGCGTGTTGTGCGTCGCAAAGTGCTGCTTGATGCCCTTGAAGTTGATGTCGATGCGGGCTTCCATGCCGTGCTCGTCCTGACGACGGACCTCGACGCCGCCGCACCAGGGCAGGAAATTGGGGTAGTCGGCCACGTCGGTAACGAGGTCGAACATCGCCTCCGCCGAGTGGCGGATCAGGACGGTTTTCTGGACATCTGCCATAGGTTGCTGCGCGCGGCGAGAGTGGGACGAGCTTAACGAGCGGGCTTCGTCGGCGCCGCTTTGCTAAAATCGCGATTTTAAACGAGTTGGGCGCCGTCCATTCATGAGCATCATCGACAACAGAAAAGCGTTCTTTGATTACCACATCGAGGAGCGTTACGAAGCGGGGCTCGTGCTGGAGGGCTGGGAGGTCAAAGCCCTGCGCGCCGGACGCGGTCAAATCAAGGAAGGCTACGTCGTCATTCGCGGCGGCGAGCTCTTTTTGATCGGCGCACACATCAGCCCGCTCCCGGAAGCCTCCACGCATATACACACCGACCCGGTCCGCACGCGCAAGCTGCTGCTTCATGCCGACGAGATCAAGAAACTGATCGGCAAAGTGGAGCAGCGCGGCTACACGCTCGTGCCGCTGAACTTCCACTACAAGGGCGGCCGCGTCAAATGCGAAGTCGCACTCGCCAAGGGCAAGAAGCAGCACGACAAACGCGAAACCGAGAAAAAACGCGACTGGGAACGCGAAAAAGCCCGCCTCATGCGCAGCGCAGGCTAACTGCCCCGCCCGCCCCGGCAACGCGGGGCGCACCCAAGCAAAACGGCCCGCTCGCGCGGGCCGTCGCCTTTTGGGTGCCCCACTCAAGGGCACCGGTCGCTACACGCCCCTTCCAAGGCGCGTTTTCAACTTCACGCTCACCGGCCGTCGACCGCCTGCGCTGTTTTGCCGCCCTTCACGATCGTCAGCGCCGAGGAAATCATCGTGCCGAGGTCGGACAGGTTGCCCGGCACGATCAACGTGTTGCCCACCTTCGCAAGATTGGAGAATGCGCTCACATACTGCTCCGCAACCTTCAGGTTGACGGCGTCCATCCCGCCTGTCGACTGGATCGCCTGGGCGATCTTCTGAATGGCCTGCGCATTCGCCTCGGCAACAGCCAGAATCGCCGCTGCCTCACCCTGTGCCTGGTTGATCGCCGCCTGCCGTTCGCCTTCCGAACGCTGAATCGCCGCCTCACGACCACCCGCCGCAATGTTGATCTGTTCCTGCTTGCGCCCTTCCGACGCGGCGATCAGCGCCCGCTTCTCGCGCTCGGCCGTGATCTGCGCCTGCATCGCGTGCAGGATCTCCTTCGGGGGCGTCAGATCCTTGATCTCGTAACGAAGCACTTTCACGCCCCAACTCGCTGCGGCCTCGTCGAGCGCCGCCACCACGGCACTGTTGATGATGTCGCGCTCCTCGAACGTCTTGTCGAGTTCGAGCTTGCCGATCACCGAGCGCAGCGTGGTTTGCGACAGCTGCGTGATCGCCTGCACATAGTTGCTCGAACCATACGACGCCTTCATCGCGTCGGTGACCTGGAAGTACAGCACGCCGTCGACCTGCAACTGCGTGTTGTCGCGCGTGATGCAGATCTGCGCCGGCACGTCGAGCGGCACTTCCTTGAGCAGGTGCCGGTACGCCACGCGATCGGCGAACGGCATCACGAAATTCAGTCCCGGCACGAGCACGGCGTGGAATCGCCCGAACCGTTCGACCACCCACGCATGCTGCTGCGGCACGATCTTGATCGTTCGCGCCGCAATCACGATCACGATGACGAGCAGCACGACCCCGACGATAGACATATCCATTTGTTGTTCACTCCTTGGTGGTAGAAAGCGGATGATGCGGCCGGCCGCCCGGTGCCGGCTTCTTTTCAACCACAATCAGACGATTGCCGCGCACGGCGGCGACTTCGTAAAAGCGCGCGTCTTCCGGCTCGCCCGGTGCGAGTTCGACGTCCCATTGGGCGCCGCGGTACGGCACGCGCGCCCGCCGATCGAGCCAGGCCGGCACTTCGAGCGAAGCGCCGACATCGGGATTGACGTCGGGATTCGACGCAGCATCGCGCCGCGCATGACGCCGCCCCCAACGCGTGCGCCGCAATACGAGTACGGCCACGAGTGCGACGACGGCTGCCGTCACGTACTGCACCCCGCCACTTGCGCCGGCCACATGCGCGATCGCCCCGGCCACAAACCCAAACGCGATCATGAGCAGAGAGAACGTGCCCGTCAGCAACTTGGCCACGATCAACACGCCCGCGCAAATCCACCAAAAAAGCTCGTTCGGCTCCATGCCGGCCCCCGAGAAAAAAAACGCCCCGGATAT
>CBJMQH010000410.1:0-5047 GCA_966431825.1 uncultured Trinickia sp. | reverse complement strand
ATTCTTCGGGCAGATGCAGGCACCGCGCGCGAACGTCTTTTCGCCGATGCCTGCCGCGGCACGTTCGGCTTCGTCGTCGGGCAGGTAGACGGCACAGGCGGCGATTCTCGCAAGCCGCGCGCGGCTGATACCGGGCCGGGCGCCATCGTGGTCGGCCGCGCCGGCGCGCGAAACGTCGCTTGGCTTCTCAGACACGCTGAACACCGACGGGCAGCGTGCTCACGCGTTGGACTTCGGCCGATTCGAGCCAATCGTTCGATTCGAGGCAACGCAGGAACATCGGCATGGCGTCCTCGCCCCAGAACAACTCGCGCGCGAGGGCGAACGTCGGGACGCCGAATACCGACAGGGAAATGGCGCGGTTCGTGTAATCGCGCAGCGTGCTCTTCACGAGCGGCTGCTCGACGGCCTCGACACCCTCCGGGTAATCGAGTGCCTTGCAGAGCCCGGCGAACCCTTCGGGCGTACCCACTTCGTTACCGTCACGCCAGATGTGCCGGAAGATGCGCCGCACCGCGTCGACCGAGCCGCCCATCGCAATGGCGAGCCGCAATGTCTTGATCGGATTGAACGGGTGAGCCGGCGGCATGCGGTACGGGATACCGAGACTTTGGGCGCGAAAGAGCGCGTGACGGTAGGTGAAGACGCGCTTCGCTTCGATTTCGGCGGGGCCTTTCTGCCCCCAGTGCGCGAGCAGGGCGCCGAGCACGATCGGCCGCGGCGTCACGGTCAGCGTAGCCGGCAGCCGGTCGAACTGTTCGAGCTGAAGGTAAGCGAACGGAGAGATGAAATCGAAATACCACTCGGCGGTGGCGGCGGCTTGCATCGTCTGGATTCCTATGGGTTGGGCGCCTGCATGAGCGCGAGCATACCGAATGCAGGCGCAACGGTGAATGGCGCGGCCGTCATCGCACGGACCTCGTCGAGACTCGCATGCGAAACGATTTCGCGCAGCACGAGCCCGTCGCCGGTCACGTCGAACACGGCGTGTTCCGTAACGATCACTTTAACGCAGCCGCGACCCGTGAGCGGCAGGGTACAGCGCGGCAGGATCTTCGAATTGCCGTGCTTGTCACAGTGCGCGAGCGCGGCGATCACCTTCGGGGTCCCGTAGCAGAGGTCCATCGCGCCGCCGATGCCGGGCCACCACTTGCCGTTGCGCTCGCAGGCCCAGTTCGCCAAGTTGCCGAGCGCATCGACCTGCAGCGCGCCGAGGATCGTCACGTCGATATAGCCGTTGCGCATGGCGCCCAGCGAGGTCGCGAGGTCCATCAACGCGGCACCCGGCGGCAGCGTGATCGGCTCGGTGCCGGCGTTGGTGAAGTCGCTGTCGACGGCGTCATCGGCCTGCCGCCCGCTGAAGCCGAAGGCGCCGTTTTCGGTGTGGAAGATCACGCCCGAATCGGCAGGCAGATAGTTGGCGGTGAGCGTGGGAATGCCGAGCCCAAGATTCACGACTTCGCCGGCATGCAGTTCCTGCGCGCAGCGTGCCGCTATCCGTTGTTTGGGGTGCGTGAGGTAGGCGGATGCGTGAACGTCGCTCATTACCGAGGTCTCCTATGCAAAGCACGTGTCCGGGCCTCGCGCGTAATCGACGCCCGGATCTCATGTTCGGCCCGCGCGGCGGCGCGGGTGGGACAGCCTGATGCGGCGATGCGGTGTCAAGCCGCGACGGGTGCATCGGGCGAAAGCCGCCCGAGCTTGACCCACTGTGCCTTGTAGAGCGCATGTTGATCGGCGAGCGTCAGCCCTTGCACGACTGCGTCGACGAATACGCCGGGGCAACCGACACGCTCGGGCGGGATCGCCCCGACTTCGACGATCTCGTTGACTTCGACGACCGTATAGCGGCCCGCCATCGCAATATCGCGCTGGTTTTGGCAGGCTGTGCCGCGAAACTCGACGTTGCCGAACGTATCGGCGCGCCAGCCCTTGATGATCGAAACGTCGGCCGTCAGCGCCGGCTCGACGAAGTACTCGCGGTTCTCGACGGTGAGTTTGCTTTTCGGCGTGTCGCGATTCGGAAAGAGGCCCGGCGCGTCGAGGATGCCGATGCCGACCGGCACGAGCACGCCGCCCAAGCCCATTGCGCCTGCGCGGACTTTCTCGGCCCAGGTGCCCATCGGGAAGAATTCCACCACGCGCACGGTGTCGGCCAGGTAGGCTGCCGTCGATTCGTCGGTCGTACCGACGTGGGTGCCGATGAATTCGGCCAGCTGGCCCGACGCGAACAGCTTCGCCTTCAGGAAGCCGCCGCGCAGACCGGGCGTATTGGCGATCAGCGTGAGGTCGCCGATCCCGCTTGCGAGCAGCGCTTCGATGCAGCGTGCCGGCTCGCCGGCGCCGACGAATTCGCCGAGCATGAGCCGCATGCCGGCGGCAAGAGGGGCGAGCGCATCATCGACCGTTGTGACTTTGTTTGCATAACGCATGACTGTCTCCGCGCTCTGTGTCTATGCGGCCCTCGGACCGGGCAATCCGGGCGCAGTGTAAGTGGGGCGCCCGGACCGCGCTGTCTTCTGAATGACAATCGCCGCTCCGGCTCAGGCGGCCGGCGCCTGGGCGGGAATGCCGCTTGCTGACCCCGGGTCGTTCAACCGGTTTTCTTATGCGCGCGCTCCCCGGCCTGCAGGCCGACGACGGGGCAGCCCGGCAGCGCGCGCCTGCGATGCGAGATTTCATTCATGACGATCGGCTGCCCCGAATGCGGCGCGCTGGCGGATATTCCGCCGTTGAAAGGACGGTTGCGGGCGCGTTGCCGCGTCTGCTGCTACACGCTGGAGCGGCGCAGCGGCCGTAGCATCAGCGCGGCACTGGCCTGCGCGATGACGACGTTCGTCCTCTTGATTCCCGGCAATCTCGCGCCGTTGATGACGGTGCACCTGTTGCAAGGCGAGCGCACGTCCGTGCTCGGATCGGGCGTTGTGCTGATGTGGCGCGAGGGATGGGTGATCCAGGCCGTGCTGCTCGGGGTATTCGGCATCGTCCTGCCGCTCGTGCGTTTCGCAGGCCTCACGATCGTGCTGATGGCCGTGCTGACAGGATGGCGGTTTCGGCTGCTCGGCCCCGGGTTCCGCTGGCTCTGCTGGATCGATCTCTGGGCGATGCCCGATGTGTTTCTCGTCGGGTGCTTCGTCGGCTATGCGCGCGTTGCGCAGAATCTCTCCGGCACGATCGGCGCAGGCGGCTATTGCTTCATCGCGGCGGCCATGCTGACCATGATCACGCGCTCCACGCTCGAGCCGCGCACGGTCTGGCGCGCGATCCTGGCCGACCGCCGCGTGCAGGCGGGCGAGCGCGTGATCGCCTGCAGCAGCTGCGATCTGATCGCTCACGAGCGCGACGAGGGCCGGCCCTGTCCGCGCTGCGGCCTGACGCTGTGGCGGCGCAAGCCGTACGCGGTGCTCTACGCATCGGCCCTGACGCTCGCGGCCCTCGTGCTGACGGTGCCGGCCAACCTGTATCCGATGACGGTATCGGTGCAGCTCGGCAGCGATGTCGAGCACCGGATCATCGACGGTGTCGCCGATCTGTTCCGCTATGGACTGTGGCCGTTCGGCATCCTCATCTTCGTGACGAGCATCGCGATTCCGTTCGCGAAGCTCGCGGGGATGGCGTGGTTCGTCATCTCGGTGCGGCGCCGATCGCTGCGCCGGCTGCGGCAGAAGGCGCTCCTCTACCGGCTCATCGACGAGCTCGGCCGCTGGTCGTTCGTCGACGTTTTCACGATTGCGGCGTTCGTCCCGCTGATCCGCTTCGGCGGTTTGGCGTCGGCGTATCCGGCGCCCGGGGCCACCGCCTTCGCGCTCGTCGTCGTGCTGACGATGGCGGCATCGCGCGCGTTCGATCCGCGCTTGCTGTGGGATGCGCAGGAAGCGGAGGGTCGATGAACGACGTGCATCAGCCGCGCAGCGACGCGGAAATCAAACGCAGCTTCTGGCCTGGCTGGATCTGGGCCGTGCCGATCGCCGCGTTCGCCGTAGCCGGCTGGCTCGGGATACGGGCGCTCGTGCACGGCGGCGAGGCTGTCGTCGTCGTCTTCGACAACGCCTACGGCATCAAGGCCGATGAGACGATCGTGACGATGCGCGGCGTGAAAATCGGCGACGTGTCCGATGTTTCGTTGGCCGACGACGGTCATCATGTCGAAGTGGCACTGAAGATCGATCGCGGGGAGGTGCGCTACCTGCGCACGGGCACGCGCTTCTGGCTGCTCGGCGCGCAGGTCGAACTGAGCGATCCGGCCTCGCTGAAGGCGGCGCTGGCGGGGCCCGAGATCGAAATGGAGCCGGGCCCCGGGCAGTCCACGCGGCGCTTCGTCGGCGAATCGCGGCCGCCTGCGGTCGCACCCGCTTCAACGGGCACGTCGTTCGTCCTCGACGCAGACCGGATCGGCTCGCTCGATCAGGGCACGCCCGTCTACTACGCGGGCAAGCAGGTGGGCGCCGTGACGGCTGTTCATATGCTCGGCGCGCATCGCTTCGCCTTCGATGTATTCGTCGGCACGCCTTACGATCGTTTCGTGACCACGGGGGCGCACTTCTGGGATGCGAGCGCCGTCGAGGTGTCGGCGAGCGGGGCCGGCATACGCGCGCAGTTGCTGTCGCCGAAGGCCGTGCTCTCGGGCGGCGTTGCATTCGATGCGCCCGCTCGAGCGACGGACATGCCGCGCGCAGCCGCGGGCGCGCATTTCAAACTCTATGCGAGCAAGGACGAGGCTGCGCGCATGCCGGTCGGCCAGGCGGTGGCTTACGTCGTGCGTTTCGACGGTGCCGTCGGCGAGTTGGAGCCGGGCGCGCCCGTGCGCTTGCGCGGGTTTCCGGTCGGCACCGTCACGCACGTCCAACTCCCCTACGATGCCCGCACGGGCACGCTCGATACACCGGTCACCATCGCGCTCGATCCGACGCGGCTGGACCTGCCGGCGCCGCACGGCGAGGCCGGGCGCGCCGCTGTCGACGCGATGGTCAAGCGGCTCGTGGCGTCGGGGCTGCGCGCGCGGCTCGCGCAGGACCCGCCGCTTGTCGGCGCGCGGGAAGTGGCGCTC
>CBJMQH010000409.1:0-5055 GCA_966431825.1 uncultured Trinickia sp. | reverse complement strand
GGCACATATTCGGACAACAGCGTCGTGGCATTCGGCATGGCAGCGCCCAGGCCGATGCCCGTGACGAACCGCAGGATCGTCAATGCGGTAATCGAGTTCGCCGCAGACGAGGCAATGCTCAGGACTCCATACAAGAGGACAGAGCCGACGAGAACACGCCTGCGGCCGAGCCGATCGGCGAGCGGGCCCGAGATCAGCGCGCCGGCAGCAAGGCCAATCAACGCGGCGCTGAGCACGGGGCCCAGCGCAATCCGCGCGATGCCCCAGTCTTTGATCAGCGCCGGGGCAACGAACCCAATGGCGGCTGTGTCGAAGCCGTCGGTTGCAACGATCAGAAAGCAAAGCAGCAGGATCAGCCATTGGTACGGGGAGAACGGCTGCTCGTCGATGAACTGCTGGACGTTAAGGACGCCTGAGCGGGAAGTAGTGGTCGGCTGCATCATGCCTTCACTCCGCGGCAGGCGTGCACCGGGCCTGAGGATGAATTGCGCGACGTGAGCTGTGCTTGCGGGTAGGGCATCCGTGTCTCCGTTGTCGTTGAATCGGCCTTCTGTCGGGCCGGTCGGCCACACCATGGAAGCGGTGCGATCACGCGTTTTTGCGCATGGTAGGGGGCGGCATGGGCGCGAACAATACGGGCTCAGCGATAGACCCTATACGCAAAACGAATAGTAGTCGGTCGGTGCGCGCTCGGGGCCAAGGGAAGTGAGCGGGGCACGCGCTCAAAGGTGAGCGTTTTCGGGAGCGGGAGGCGAGGTCGCTCGGAAGGGTTTCAAGGCGAGCCGGCGTCGGGACAAGGCCGGGACCGACGCGCCAATCGGCTCCCGGAAAACCTCACCTTCGCTCAGGCATCCTGCCCGTCGCACGAGAGGTGCATGAGCAGTTCCGTCATCTGCTGTTTCGGCATGGGGCGGCTGAACAGGAAACCCTGGGCGACGTCGCAGCCGTTTTCTTCGAGAAACGCGGCTTGTTCCGCGGTTTCCACGCCCTCGGCCACCACGCGGTGGTGGAAACATCTCGCGATGGACAGGAAGGTCTTCACGAGTTCGGCATGACGGCGGTCGCTCGTCAGCTTCTGGACGAAAGACTTGTCGATCTTGAGCGTGTCGATGGGAAATCGGAGCAGATAGCTGAGCGCCGAATAGCCGGTGCCGAAATCGTCGATCGCGATCGAAAGCCCCATCGACTTCAGTGCAGCGAGTGTGGTCAGTATCGGGTCGTCCTGTTCCAGTAGCAGGCTTTCGGTGATTTCGAACTCGAGCCAATCTGCGCGGCATCCCGTCTCGTCGAGTACGTCGCGCACGACCTGGGCAAACCCATGAGATTGAAATTGTCGCGCGGAGAGGTTGACTGCCACCTGATGCCGCACCCGGGTGTTCGTGTTCCATTCGACGGCCGCGCGGCAGGCCTCGCGCAGCACCCATTCGCCGAGGTCGGCGATCAAGCCGGTCTGCTCGGCAACGGGGATGAACTGATCGGGCGGAATGAAGCCGGCACCGGGACGCTTCCACCTGAGCAGCGCTTCGGAGCCCATCACTTTTCTGCAGGGGAACGAGATCTTCGGCTGATAGTGCAGCTCGAGCTCGCCGCGCTCGACGGCACGCCGAAGGGCCGATTCCATTTGCAGGTTCGCAGCGGCATCCGCTGTAAGCGCCTTCGAATAGAAGCGAAAGCCGCGGCGACCGGCCCGCTTCGCGAGATACATGGCCGAATCGGCGAATTTCACGAGGTCGTCCGCCGCGACGCTGTCGATCGGATGCAATGCAATGCCGATGCTGCACGAGACGAAAAGCTCGCGGCCGCTCAAGAGAAAGCGTTCGTCGAATCGCTCGATGATCCGCGCCGCAATCTGTTCGAGCGCATTGCGATCCTCGATCTGCGGCAACAGCACCGCGAATTCGTCCCCACCGAGACGCGCAACCGTATCGGCCTCGCGGATGCAAGCACGCAGCCGGACTGCCGCCTCCCGGAGCATCTCGTCGCCCACCGCGTGCCCCATCGTGTCGTTGATCTCCTTGAAGCGATCCAAGTCGATCATCATGACACCGGTCAATGGCCGTTCGTTCCTACGGACTTCGGAAACGGCCTGCCGCAGACGCTCGTTAAAGAGCGTGCGGTTCGGCAGATCCGTGAGCGGATCGTAGAACGCCATGCGATGGATCTTTTCGCGCGACGCCTCCAATTCGGAAATATCGCGCCCGACGGCCAGGACGCTTTCCACCGTCCCGTCGGCGGCGAACTCCGGTACGAGCTTCACGAGATAGTAGGACCGCTTGTTCTCCCTGCCGGCCTCCCAGCGGACTTCGGTCTGAGTTTCCTTGCCCGTCGCAAAGACCTCGCGAAGCTTTTGCTCGTACACTTGCGCATGATGGGCGTCGGGCAATTCAGACGGTTTCTTGCCGAGCACAGCCGGCCTACCGCCATTGATCAGCGCCGCGAATGTCGGATTCACATACAAGCGCCTGAAATCCTTGTCGTAGCGCATGACGACGTCGGGGGAATGTTCGACCAACGTGCGAAATTCCCGCTCGCGGCGCGCAAGGCGCTCTTCGATGAGCTTGCGCTCGGTCATGTCGCGCGCAAGGCCGACCACGGCGGTCACGTTACCCTGCGCGTCGCATACAGGCACCTTACGCCTTTCGAACAGAACGGACTCGCCCGTGCTCGGCCAGTTCACCCAGTCCTCGTAGATGCAGATGCTCCGCCCCTCGACGACTGCCTTGTCCTTTGCACGCGCAAGCTGCGCCACCTGAGCCGGAAACAAATCGATGTCGGTCTTGCCGACGATCTCGCTCTGCGGCTTGCCCACAAACCGTTCGAATGCCGGATTGCACGACAGATAAACGCTTTGCGCATCCTTCAACCACACCAGATCGGGGATCGCCTGAAGCACGCTCAGGAGCTTCGCGTGCGCGGTATCGCGCGCCTGCTCGGCTTCCACGCGCGCCGAGACGTCACGGGACAGCGCCAGAAACGTGTCCGCGTGTCGCGTCTTGCCGGGCTTTTTTGCGATCGAATGTTCGAACCATCGGCGACTGCCGTCCGGCAGATCCATCTGAATCGTGTGGCCGTAGGTCACGCCATGGACGTCTGCGTCACGAATCGCGCGCATGGCCGCCGCTGCCTGCTCGGGTGGAAAGACGTCATCGATTTTCCTGCCGATCAGCTGTGCCTTCGAGCGGATGAGCAGATCCTCGTCTTTCGTCCATGCTCTCAAGTACGTGCCGTCACGCGCGACCTCGAAGAGAAGATCGGGTATCGCGGCAATGATCCCCTCGGCGAAGTCGAGCGCGTTTTCGAGCGCCTGCCTCGAATCGTCCGCGCGCAATGCCCGCACGCGCTCGGCGAGCGACTGCAAACGCGCGCCCGCGCCGGGTTTTGGCTCACCGCCCGACTCGGCCAGCGCGAGTTCGCGCGCGATCGCATCGATTTCGTCCGCGATCCGCTGCAATTGCCCCGTCGGCAGCGCGGTATCAAATATCACTGAAAGTCCTCTCGCGGCAGCGCATCAACCATCGAAGTCTTCGATACCGATGTATACGGCATTCGCCCGGAAGGACTGGAGTGCGTTTTGTGTAGTCTTTTCCTGAAAGAGGGGTAAGGCCAAATATCGTTCACGAGCCCCCAATTCACGGGGGCGCGGATGATGGCTTTCGGTAACCCGCGCCGGGTTTCAGAACTTCACTTTGAACTGAAATCCAATCGTAAACGGCAGGTTGTCCGACGGGATCGGGGGCACGATGATGAAGTTCATGCCGACCCGTTTGTACGTGGTCATGATGATCGGCGCGGCAACGGGACCAATGGAGTGGTCATGACCGAAGCCCCGGTTGCCGTAGTTGTATCCGGAGATCAGGCCGCCCATGACAGCGAGCCGAACGAAGCCCCAATGGGCGAACTCGGGCGCCCACACACCACCGCCGTACCATGACGGGTGCGCAAGCGAGTTGCGGAACCCGCCCGCTGTGACCGCCCATTGCCCGCCCAGCCAGCATTCCACGCCGAGCCCCGGATTGAAGTCTTCAAAGGACTGCTTAGGATGGATGTGATGCGAGCCGATCATGGCGTCCACCCAGACACCGCCCCCGCACCAGTCGGCGGCATGTGCGGGGGTGCTGCAGACGCACGCGGCGGCCGCTACTGCCAACAGGTGCTTCAGCGGTTGATAGGGACTGCTTTGCTTTTTCTTGTCGCTCGCCCTGGCCAGGCCCATAGCCACTCCTTCTGGTCGGCAAATCGCCAACGTAGTGGTTCGAATCGCTTATTTTTCTCGGCCAGCCGCGTTCGCCCTCACACACATAGACCCGTACGTACGCCTAACTGCATTCGGCAATACGCGTAGCGTTTGCCGCGTCGTGCATCAGAGTCCCAGGTCGGACAGGCTCGGATGGTCGTCGGGGCGGCGGCCGAGCGGCCAATGATACAAGCGTTCCGTGCTTCTTATGGGCAAGTCGTTGATGCAGGCGAAGCGGCGCGCCATGAGGCCGTTTTCATCGAATTCCCAGTTCTCGTTGCCGTAGGAGCGGAACCAGTTGCCGGAGTCGTCGTGCCATTCGTAGGCGAAACGCACGGCGATCCGGTTCGCGTCGTGTGCCCAGATCTCCTTGATGAGCCGATAGTCGAGTTCCTTTGCCCACTTGCGCTGAAGAAACGCGACGATCGCGGCGCGGCCCGTCACAAACTCGGCACGGTTGCGCCAGCTGCTTTGCGGCGTGTAGGCGAGTGAAACGCGGTGGGGGTCGCGCGAATTCCAGGCATCTTCGGCAGCTCGCACCTTGAGGATCGCGCTCTCGCGCGTGAACGGCGGCAGCGGTGGACGTGATTCCGGCTGTGCCTGCTGGGGCAGCGGCTCGTTACGATCGGACATCTGTTTCTCCTTGTGGGTGGTCGTTCACGATCTCAAGTTGGGGCAGAACAATCGCCGCGTCAGCGTTTGCGGGTTGAGCGCGGCCGGCCCGCGCGCTCGGCTTGATCGAGCAGCCGCTCGCCAGCGACACACGCGTCGAGCGCCGCCTCTGCAGCGCCGCTGACGAGTGCCACGCCTATTGCACCGTC
>CBJMQH010000408.1:0-5065 GCA_966431825.1 uncultured Trinickia sp. | reverse complement strand
ATTCAGGCGGGGCGATTGCGGACGCGTTCGGGCGAGAGCACCGTGGGAAGCGCTTTGGGCAGCGCGACAGGCCAGTCGCGCGAATAGTGCAGGCCGCGACTCTCGCGCCGCTGGCGCGCACTTTCGACGATGAGCGCAGCAACGTCGACAAGATTGCGCAATTCGAGCAGGTCGCGGCTCACCTTGAAATTCGCGTAGTACTCCTGGATTTCGTCACGAAGCATCGAGATCCGGTGCTTTGCGCGGGCGAGGCGTTTGTCGGTTCGTACAATCCCGACGTAATTCCACATGAGCCGGCGCAATTCGTCCCAGTTGTGAGCAACGACGACTTCCTCGTCCGGGTCCGAGACGCGGCTTTCGTCCCAATCGGGCAGCGGCGCATGGGCGGCCGCATCGAAGCCTTCGCTTTCGATCGCTGTCGCGGCGGAGCGGCCGATGACGAGGCATTCGAGCAGCGAGTTGCTGGCCAGCCGGTTCGCGCCGTGCAGGCCAGTACACGCGGTCTCCCCGACCGCATAGAGCCCCGCCAGGTCGGTGCGCCCCGCGAGATCGGTCACGACGCCGCCGCAGGTATAGTGCGCCGCCGGCACGACCGGGATCGGCGACTTGCGGATATCGATGCCGAATTCGAGGCAGCGCGCGAGGATCGTCGGGAAATGTTCCTCGAGGAAGGCTGCGCTTTGGTGGCTGATATCCAGATAGACGCAATCGATGCCGCGCTTCTTGATCTCGAAGTCGATGGCGCGAGCGACGATGTCGCGCGGCGCGAGCTCGGCACGCGCATCGTGAGCGGGCATGAACCGCGTGCCGTCGGGCAGCAGGAGTCGGCCGCCTTCGCCGCGTACGGCTTCAGTAATCAGAAACGACTTCGCGTAAGGGTGGAAGAGGCAGGTCGGATGGAACTGAATGAATTCCATGTTCGAGACGCGGCAACCGGCACGCCACGCCATGGCGATGCC
Source organism: uncultured Trinickia sp. (assembly GCA_966431825.1). Taxonomy (GTDB): domain Bacteria; phylum Pseudomonadota; class Gammaproteobacteria; order Burkholderiales; family Burkholderiaceae; genus Trinickia. The sequence continues at coordinate 4,106 of CBJMQH010000408.1, read as the reverse complement.
GTCGCCCGTCGCGGTATCGGGGTTCGTCGTATACAAGTAGACCTTGCCGGCCCCGCCGGTGGCGAGCACCGTATGCGGCGCCTGCAGCGTGACCGTGCGGCCGCTTGCGAGATCGAGCGCGTAAAGCCCGTGGCAGCGACGGCCCGGCAAGCCGAGGCGGTCCGACGTGATCAGATCGATCGCGTAGTGATCTTCGAGCAGCGTGATGTTCGGGTGTTGGCGGACACGCTCGGCGAGCGTCGATACAACGGCATGGCCTGTCGCGTCTGCGGCGTGGATGATGCGGCGGTGGCTGTGGCCGCCTTCGCGCGTCAAGTGAAATCCGAGCTCCGCCGCGTCGTCACGCGTGAAGGGGACATTCTGCGCGATGAGCCATTCGATCGCCGTACGGCCGTTTTCCACGATGAAACGTGTGGCCGCTTCGTCGCACAGACCGCCGCCGGCCACGAGCGTATCGTTGACATGGTTTTCGACGCTGTCGGCCGAATCGAGGACCGCGGCGATACCGCCTTGCGCCCAGTCGCTCGCGCCTTCTGTCATCGAGCGTTTCGCGAGTACGGCGACACGGTGTTTGTCAGCCAGATTCAGTGCGACCGTGAGCCCCGCGAGCCCGCTGCCGACGATCACGACGTCGAAATTCATGGTCAGTCTTCCTCTTGCTTCGTTCTGGTGCGCGTCGAACCGATCGGCGCAGCGTCAAGCGCAAGAGGATACCGCGAGCACGACAAACGCGGGTGGAACCGCGTGCGGCGCGCACAAAAAACAAAAGCCCCGCGGTTAAACGGGGCTTCTGGTGTCTTCAGGCTCGCTGGAAACCGGGCTTACTTGATCTTGGTTTCCTTGTACGCCACGTGCTTGCGGGCGACGGGATCGAACTTCATGATCTCCATCTTTTCCGGCATGTTCCGCTTGTTCTTCGTCGTGGTGTAGAAGTGACCCGTGCCTGCGGTCGATTCCAGCTTGATCTTGTCGCGTGCGCCTTTCGCCATGATTTACTCCTTAAGCTGCACCGCGTGCGCGCAAGTCGGCGAGCACGGCATCGATGCCGATCTTGTCGATCAGGCGCAGGCCGGCGTTACTAATGCGCAGGCGCACCCAACGGTTTTCGCTTTCCACCCAGAAACGGCGGTATTGCAGGTTCGGCAGAAAGCGCCGCTTCGTCTTGTTGTTCGCGTGGGAAACGTTGTTGCCGCTCATCGGCGCTTTCCCAGTTACTTGGCATACGCGTGCCATATGAGAGCACTCCTAAAACGCTTATATTCGGGTCAAAAGCCTGGACACTAGACCTATGAAAGGTCATCGGGGCCACACAGGCGTGGATACAGCATACGCAGTCGGCCGGTTGTTTTCCTCTCGCGCCGACCGCACGCCCGATTCACTCTCGACTCGTTCGTGTGCGGCGCATCCCTCATTCGTTCCTTGTTCCTGATCAGCCCACCAGTGGTTTCGCCAATGGAGCGCCGCAAGAAGCGCCTCGAAGGATAAGAGGCGACCGCGCCCAGACTTCTTCTGAACGGGGTTGGTAACAGGCAGACGGCGATTCTAACAGAAAAAGCGCAGCAAAATCAAACTCTATCTGCGCACGCCTTGGCGGGCGCAAACGATCGTGGTGCCGGCGGCGCGAAAAGGCGGCGGCGTCAGAGCCAGCCTGCCTGAGCGAACGAGAATACGCCTTGCCGCCCGACGACGAGGTGGTCGATGAGCCGAACCTCGATCAGCGCGAGCGTATCGCGCAGGACGCGCGTGAGCGTGCGATCGCTTGCGCTCGGGCGTACAGCCCCCGACGGATGATTGTGCGCGACCACGAGGCTCGCGGCGTTCAGGGCGAGTGCGCGGCGCACGATCTCGCGCGGGTACACCGCCATGCGCGTGAGCGAGCCGCGGGAGGCCTCTTCGGTGCCGATCAAGTGGTGCCGCGCATCGAGGAACAAGCAGACGAATACTTCGTACGGACGCGTGCCGATCAGGAGGCGAACATAGTCTTCCACGGCCGAACTCGAATCGACGAGGGGGCGCTCCCGGGCTTCTTCTATCAATGCGCGGCGCGCCATCTCGAGCACCGCCTGCAGCATCGCCGACTTCGCAGGCCCGATGCCGCGCAACGCCTTCACATCCTGCGGATCGGCGTCGAGCAGCCCGCGTAAAGACCCGAAGCGTTCGAGCAACGCACGCGCGAGTTCGAAGACATTGGCCCCCGGCAGGCCGGAGCCGAGCAGAATCGCCACGAGTTCGAGATCCGACAGCGCGCCGGGGCCGGCTTCGAGCAGGCGCTCGCGCGGCATGTTGCGCGCGAGCCGCCCCCCACTATTGAATAAGTGCGCGCCTGCGTCCGGTTTTACCGCGACGCAGGCGGCGGCAGAGGAACCACTCGGCATTTGTCGACCTCTCAGGTAATGCCGCGATCGGGCGCGGCGGTCAGTCGCGGCGCAGGGCGGCTCACGCCCCGCCTCCCGACCTGGCTTACAATAGCGACTTTGCGACGGGCGCCCTTGCGACCCGGCACCCATGCGATGGGCGCTTACGGGGCTTGCACCGGCGCGCCGCTTGCTGCCCTTGTATACGCGCGGCGTGGCGGCCCGGACGGCCCGCGTATCGTATTTGCCTCAACGAGTTCTTCCATGAGCATCATCGACATCTCCGAAGTGAAACCCGGCTCGCACGTCACGCTCCATTACCGGCTTTCGCTTGCCGATGGCGCCGATATCGTCAATACGTTCGGCGAGAAGCCTGCCACGCTGTTGCTGGGCGCGGGCCAGTTGGCGCCGACCCTCGAAGACATTCTCGTTGGCATGAAAGTGGGGCACCACTCGACCTTTCGGCTAGGGGCCAACGAGGCCTTCGGTCCGCGCAACCCCGAACTGCTCCAGCGCGTCGCACTGTCCACGCTGCGCGAGAACGGCATGATGAACGAGGAACTCACCCCGGGCGACCTCATCGAGTTCAACGCACCCGGCGGCGGCCGCTATGCGGGCGTGCTCAAGGAAATCGGCGAAAGCGCTGCCCTCTTCGATTTCAATCACCCGCTCGCCGGCCAGGCGCTCACGTTCGAAGTGAAAATCATCGGAATTCTGTAAAACATGAGCCTCCCGGATACCACCCTTGCTGCTGCCGAAGCAGAAATCCTGCTCGCGCAACCGCGCGGTTTCTGCGCTGGCGTCGATCGCGCGATCGAGATCGTCGAGCGCGCGATCAAGCTGTTCGGCGCACCGATCTACGTGCGCCATGAAATCGTCCACAACGCCTATGTCGTCGAGGACCTGCGCAAAAAGGGCGCCGTCTTCGTCGAACTGCTCGAGGAAGTGCCGGCCGGCAGTACCGTCATCTTCAGTGCGCACGGCGTCTCGAAAGCGGTGCGCGAAGAAGCCGATTCGCGCGGCCTGCGCATTTTCGATGCGACCTGTCCCCTCGTGACGAAGGTCCATATCGAAGTGGCGAAGATGCGCCAGGAAGGCCTCGACATCGTCATGATCGGTCACAAGGGGCACCCCGAGGTCGAGGGTACGATGGGGCAGTGCGCCGAGGGCATGTATCTCGTCGAGAGCATCGAGGACGTGAACGCACTGGAAGTCGCCGATCCCTCGCGCATTGCATTCGTCACCCAGACGACACTCTCGGTGGACGATGCGTCGGAAATCATTGCCGCGCTCAAGGCCCGGTTCCCGCAAATCCGCGAACCGAAGAAGCAGGACATCTGCTACGCCACGCAAAACCGCCAGGACGCGGTCAAGTTCATGGCCCCGCAATGCGACGTCGTGATCGTCGTCGGGAGTCCCAACAGTTCGAACTCGAACCGGTTGCGCGAGGTGGCAGAGAAGCGCGGCGTACCCGCCTATATGGTCGACTCCCCGAATCAGATCGATCCAGCCTGGATCGAGGGCAAGCAGCGGATCGGCGTGACCGCAGGTGCGTCGGCACCCGAGGTCCTGGCCCAGGCTGTCATTGCGCGGCTGCGCGAGCTCGGCGTGCGCAGCGTGCGTGCCCTCGACGGCATCGAGGAGGGCATCGCATTCCCTCTGCCCCGTGGGTTGACGCTGCCCGAGTAACCCGCGTGGCGCGCCCCGCGCCATGCTTCGCGGGCGAGACTATTGTGAAAGCTGGACATAAAG
>CBJMQH010000407.1:0-5070 GCA_966431825.1 uncultured Trinickia sp. | reverse complement strand
GAGGCGGGGCGCGTCACGTTGATGAACGGTACCCGGGCGGTCGCGTCGCAAGGCGAGCGGCAGTTGCTGATCGAAACGCCGAACGGCGGTGCCTGGTTGTCCTACGATGCACTGATCGTGGCGAACGGTGCGCGCGAACTGCTACTGCCGTTTCACGGCTGGACGCTGCCGGGCGTCACGGGAGCGGGTGGGCTCCAAGCGCTGATCAAGGGGGGCGTGAGCGTGCGGGGCGAGCGGATCGTGATCGCCGGCACGGGTCCGTTGTTGATCGCCGCGTTAGCTACGGCGCGAACGGCTGGTGCGTCGGTCGTTGCCGTGCTCGAACAAGCGCCCCGTGCAGCAGTGATGCGTTTCGGATTGGGGTTGAGCGTGACGCCGGGCAAGCTCGTGCAGGCCGCGCAGCTCACGCGCGGGTTCGTTGGAACGCGCTACATGACCGGCACCGTCGTTCGGGCAGTGCGTGGCGATGGGCGCGTCGAATCGGTGGAAGCGGCAGGCCCCGACGGCACACGGATGACGTTCGCATGTGACCGTGTTGCGTGCGGATATGGTCTTGTGCCGAACGTGACGCTTGCTCAGGCGCTCGGCTGTGTGCTCGACATCGAAGGCGCTGTCCATGTCGACGCGATGCAGCGCACATCTGTGCCCGCTGTCTTCGCGGCGGGCGAATGTACCGGTGTCGGCGGCATGGAGCGCGCAGCGGCGGAGGGTGCCATTGCGGGCCTCGTCGCAAGCGGCCAAGCGGTGCCGGCTTCGCTCTTGCGGGCGCGCGCACGTTGGCATCGGTTCGCCGCACGTGTTTCGCGCACGTTTGCACTGCGGGAGGCGGCGCGCGCTCGGCCGCAGCCCGATACGCTGTTGTGTCGATGCGAAGATGTGGCGTTCGGCGATGTCGCTTGCTATACCGATTGGCGCGAAGCCAAGTTGCACACGCGCTGCGGGATGGGTCCCTGCCAGGGACGCGTTTGCGGTGCGGCCGCGCGCGTCTTTTTCGGCTGGGCGGGACCGGCCCCGCGGCCGCCCTTCATGCCCGCACGTATCGGGACGCTGCTGGTCGCCCCCGATGGTGCGGCGCCGATAGGCGAGGGTGTCGCCGCTGCGTCGACAGACCCGGGTGCCGAGCCGGCTTCTTCGCGCCCTATAATCGAGGCGCCCTGATTCAATCGGCGCGCGCCGCGCCCGCGCCGCCGGCAACGACAATGACGCCTACGCTTACCGTACCTGAGCCGCCAGCAGCCGAAACGCTGGCAGACATGCTGCCGTATTTTCGGCAGATCGAACCGTTGTTCGACGCGCTTCCCGACGTCGCCTTTTTCGTCAAGGATCGGGATGCGCGCTATGTGCTCGTCAACCGCACTCTGGCGTCGCGCTGCGGGGCGAAGGACAAAGCGGTGCTCGTCGGCAAGACGACAGAGGAGGTGTTTCCGAGTCGGTTCGGTGGCGCCTATATGGCGCAGGACAAGGCCGTCGTCGATGACGGCAGCCCGATGCTCGACCAGCTGGAGCTCCATCTCTACCCGGGGCGGCAACCCGGCTGGTGTTTGACGACGAAGGTCGCGTTGCGCAATCGCGCGGGTGAGATCGTCGGGCTCTGCGGTATTTCGCGCGACTTGAAGGCGAACGAGCGCACGCACCCTGCCTATACGAAGCTCGCGACAGTGGTGCAATACATTCAGGAGAACTACGTTCAACCGTTGAACCTGACGATGCTGGCCGGCATGGCCGATATGTCGGTGGCGCAACTCGAGCGATACTTCCACAAGGTGTTTCACCTCACGCCGCGCCAAGTGCTGCTCAAGACCCGGCTCGATGCCGCCACCGCACTGCTCGTTTCGCACGACAAGGTGACCGATGTCGCGGCACTGTGCGGGTACACCGATCACAGCGCGTTCACGCGGCAATTCAAGGCGACGGTCGGTGTCACGCCGAGCGAATACCGCGCGCTCTTGATGGGCGCACCCCGGTAGGACGGCATGGGCCTGAAATGTGACCCCGGGCGCTGATCGCCCGGGCGCGGACAAAAAATGGTTTCGGATCAAGGCGCACAGGGCTCAGTGGGTCTGTGACTTTCTGTAAAGCGCCTTGACACTGTGGGGCCGCTGCCCGATATTGGCCCATCGTTCGATTCGCTCTGCCGTCATGTCGAAGCCTATTCGTTCCACGAAACGTGGCGAGCGTGCTTGCGTGGCGTCTGCGGCTTCAGTTTCAGCCGGTCGCGCACCGGAAGCCGCGCGCCTCGGACACCCCGCCAGCGGAGGCGCCAATGAATACTGACGCCGCTCGCCCCACCAGCGGTGCCTCGCAGTCGTTCCCTGCTACTTGCAGGCGGTGTGGCGGCCAGGTATCCGAGCCCGTTACGTTCTGTCCGCACTGCGGTGCCTACGCGCGTCTCGCCTTCGGCCCGCAAACGCGTGCGGAGGCCGCGCAAATGCCCGACGGCAGGACCGAGCCGCGTGCCGATAATCTCTGGCGCACGCCGCCTGCACCGCTCAACACGTCGAGCGATTTCGATCCTTACAGCGAAATGCGCGGGTCGTCGTTCGGTGCGCGTTCGTCGGGCGCCCGATCGCGTCTCGTCCTGTTTCTAGGCGGCTTCGCCGTCCTTTTTGGGGGCGCCGTATTCGCGCATCACTGGTTCGCGAACGGGCTCGGGTCGATCGGCGACGCTGCGCGAAGCGCGTTTTCCAACGCGCCGCAAGGCACGGCGACAGCAGAGGGTGGCGCATCGCGCGCCGATGCCGTTGCCGGCATTTCGAAGCCCGCCGAGCAGCCATCGACTGTGGCGGCGGCGCCGGCTGTCCCGACAGCGCCACCCACGCAAGGTGCCCCGGCGATGCAAACTGCGCCTGCGGGCGCGGGTGCCCAGTCGGGCGTTCCTGCCGCGGCGACCGGTGCGGCCGGCACCGGGGTGCCCAATGCGCCTGTCGCCACGGCCCAGGCAGCGCCTGCACCTGCGCAGCCCGCGCCGCAAACCGCCGTCGCGCCGGTAGTCGCCGGGACGAACGGCGCTGGCGCAGTGGCGCAACCGAGCCCATCCGCGCCGCGTTCGCAGCCGCTGCAATCGTCGCAGCCCGCCGCCGCGGCAGCGGGCGAACAGGTCGCGGGCACCGAACGCCAACTGCGGCGCGCTGAAATCCGGGCGGAAGTGCGCGCGGCCGATCGGGCGTCGGCGCGTGATGCCGGAGGCATCGCGTCAGCGCGATTGCTGGCCGGTGCGCGCGACAGCCTGGCGAAAAACGATCTCTCCGCGGCCCATGCGTTGCTCTCGCGTACAAGCGAGACGCACGGCGAGGCGGCCGAATTGCGCGATGACCTTCGCTCGCGAGAAGCCGCGCGGGATGCGGCGCTCGGCAGCGCGCGCGACTGCGCCGCCCAGCAGCGGTGGCAGTGCGCATGGCACAACGCGGGCAATGCCCTTGCGATCGACGCGAGCAGCCGCGAGGCAAGAGCGCTCGTGCGTCGCTCGATCGTCGAATCGGGCGCGGCCACGACACCGCCCGGACCGGGCGGCGGCCCCGATGTCCCGATGCTGCAACCCTAGCGCTGCCGGTTAGCGGCGGGCGCGGCGTTCTGCGATCGCGTCGGCCGCGATCTTCCCGAGGTAAGTGAGTTCGGCAGCAGCGAGGCCAAGAGGCCCGAAAGTACGTTCGAGCCCGAACGTTGCGAGGGCCGGCGGGATCGGCTCTCCGTGCGCAATGGCGGCGGCGATCAGTTCGCCAGCGACGGTCGTCGGTGCGACGCCGTGCCCCCCGAATCCGACTGCATGCCAGACGCCATCTGCGCAGCGCCCGACCTGCGGCATCTGATGGCGCGCATAGCTCATGAGGCCACCCCACGCGAATTCGACGTCCACCCCTTCCAACTGGGGATAGACGCGCAACAGATCGCGCGTGAGCAGACGAGCGATTGTGCGCGGCTCGCGTTCGAAGACGGAGATACGCCCACCCCACAGGATTCGCGTATCGGGTAGCGGGCGATAGTAGTCGAACGCGAAGCGCGTGTCGTAGATCGCCGCGTTGCAAGCGATTGCCTCGGCGAGCCGAGGCCCGAGCGGGGCGGTCGTCACGACATAGGTCGCGATCGGCAGGACCGCGCGCTCCACGCGCCGATAGAGACCGCGTCCGTAGCCGCCGCTCGCCATCACGACATGGCGTGCCGTGACGGTTCCATCGGCAGTCCTGATCGTATGTTGCTTGCCGTCATAGCGATGCGTGAGCGCCGGGCTGTGTTCATGGATGCGCACGCCTGCCCCGGCCAGCGCCTCTGCCACGCCGAGTGCGTACTTGAGCGGATGGAAGTGAAAGCCGCGCCGCTCGATGAGGCCGCCGTGGTAGCGATCGGTCTTGAGCAAGGCCCGCAACGCTTCTTTGGATATGGGTTCCCAGACCACGCCGAATGCCGAACGCATCAGCGTGCGCTGGGCCTCGAGCGCGGTGGGGCGTCCGAACCAGTCGGCGAGCAGCACCCCTTCGCGCACAGGGTCGCAGGCGATGCCGTAGCGCGTGATGCGCTCGTCGATGCGAGCCACGGCGTCGAGCGTCAATGTATAGAGGGCACGGGCCTCTTCCGGGCCGAGCAGGCGCAGCAGTGTTGCGCAATCGAGGCTGTAGCCGCCGAACACGAAACCGCCGTTGCGTCCCGATGCACCGAAGCCGACGCATTCCGCGTCCAGCAGCACGATATCGCGCATGCCGCGTTCGACGAGGCCGAGTGCTACTGCGAGTCCGGCGAAGCCGGCGCCGACGATGCAGACGTCGGCCGTGACGTGCCCCCCCGCGAGCGGCGGCCGGTCGGGCCGCTGGACGGTCGCTTCGTAGTAGCTTTGCGCAACGCGATGGGTGGCGGGTGACACGCGCGGATTCCAATATAGAGCGGGGACGTGCGTGACAGTATGGCGTACGGGGCGCGCCCGTGCAGTCAGCTGCGCCGGGATGCAGGCGGTGAGCATGCGTTCGACGCTTTGCCTCTACGCCGCGATGGGCCGAAACGATGCTAACGTTGCGCCGTCAAAACCCGTGCAAATGGACGAAGAGGCATGACCCGTCACCTTCCGCTTAACGCGCTGCGCGC
>CBJMQH010000406.1:0-5079 GCA_966431825.1 uncultured Trinickia sp. | reverse complement strand
CGGCGAAGCGTCCGGGCGGCCCGGTAGAATGCGCACGTTCGCACTACTCGCCAGGTCCGCATGGAACTCAAATGGCTCGAAGACTTCGTGTCGCTCGCGGAAACGCGCAGCTTCAGCCGTTCGGCTGAGCTGCGGCATGTCACGCAGCCGGCCTTCTCGCGCCGCATCCAGGCGCTCGAGGCGTGGCTCGGCACCGAGTTGATCGACCGCTCGGTTTATCCGACGCGGCTCACACAAGCGGGGCAGGTGTTCTACGAGCAGGCGCTCGCGATGCTGGCGCAGGCGCGCGAGGCGCGTGTGCTGCTGCGCGGGCACGTGCGTGCGCCCGTCGCGACGATCGAGTTCGCGGTGCCGCATACGCTGTCGCTGACCTATTTCCCGCGCTGGCTGCAAAAGATCGAGGCGCACATGGGCCCCGTGCATACGCGCCTGCGCGCGCTGAACGTGCACGATGCCGTGCTTTCGCTCGTCGAAGGCGGATGCGATCTCGTCATGGGCTATCACCACCCGAGCCACCCCGTGGTGCTCGACCCGGCGCGGTACGACATGATGACGCTCGGGACCGAACCGATCAGTCCGTTCTCGGCGCCGGTGCGTGCCGGCCGCGCGCGGTACCAGCTGCCGGGCACGCCCGAGGCGCCGGTCCCCTACCTGTCGTATACGCCGAATGCGTACCTCGGCCGCATGACCGAGGTGATCGTCGCGAATGCGCCGGAGCGGCTTTACCTGGACCGGGTCTATGAGACCGACATGGCGGAGGCGCTCAAGGCAATGGCGCTTGCCGGCCATGGGGTGGCGTTCCTGCCGCACAGTGCGGTGGAAGATGCCGTGGCGGCCGGCGATCTGATCCGCCTGGACCGTGCCGCGCGCGGCGCGCACGCCGACCGCTTCACGTTGACGATGGAGATCCGGCTCTACCGCGACAAGCTTGCGGCGGCCGGCGACGACCCGCGCCAACAGCTCGTGCGTCGTTTGTGGCAGGTCGTTGCCGACGAGCTTGGCGTCCCGCAGCCGTAGGCGTCCGGCCTCGCAACGCGACCCGTGCGATTGGGCAGGTTATGCAAATCTTGCATAACGGGATGATCAAACGGCATTGGATTTCAAATTGGGCTTTTTCCACAATGGCGCACATTCTGTGACCGTTGGAGCGTCCATGTCCTCGCAATTGCAGTCCACCACGTCTGCACAATCGATCCCCTCGTATCTGCATGCCGACGATCTCGGCCCCTGGGGTAACTATCTGCGCCAAGTCGATCGCGTCGCGCCGTACCTCGGCTCGCTGTCGCGTTGGCTCGAGACACTGAAGCGTCCGAAGCGGATTCTGATCGTCGATGTGCCCATCGAACTCGACAACGGCACCGTCGCGCACTTCGAAGGCTATCGCGTTCAGCACAACGTTTCGCGCGGCCCCGGCAAGGGCGGCGTGCGCTACCACCAAGACGTTACGTTGTCCGAAGTGATGGCGCTGTCGGCGTGGATGTCGGTGAAGAACGCAGCGGTGAACGTGCCGTACGGCGGTGCGAAGGGGGGTATCCGTGTCGATCCGCGCAAGCTTTCGCGCGGCGAGCTCGAGCGCGTGACGCGCCGTTACACGAGCGAAATCGGCATCATCATCGGACCGAATACCGACATCCCCGCGCCTGACGTCAACACGAACGAACAGATCATGGCGTGGATGATGGACACGTACTCGATGAACCAGGGCCAGACGGCCACGGGCGTCGTGACAGGCAAGCCGATCTCGCTCGGCGGCTCGCTGGGTCGTCGCGAAGCGACGGGCCGCGGTGTCTTCGTCGTGGGTACGGAGGCTGCGCGCCGCAAGGGCCTCGACATTGCCGGTGCCCGCATTGCGGTGCAGGGTTTCGGTAACGTCGGCGGCATCGCCGCGCGCCTGTTCGAAGAAGCGGGTGCGAAGGTGATCGCCGTGCAGGACCACACCGGTTCGCTGTTCAACGCGAAGGGTATGGATACGGCCAAGCTGCTCGAGCACGTGGCGAACACGGGTGGCGTGGGCGGTTTCGCAGGTGCCGATCCGCTGGCTAACGACGAGTTCTGGACGGTCGAAAGCGACATCCTGATCCCGGCTGCGCTCGAAAACCAGATCACGGAAAAGAACGCCGCGAAGATCAAGACGAAGATCATCGTCGAAGGCGCGAACGGCCCGACGACGACGGCGGCCGACGACATCCTGCACGACAAGGGCATCCTCGTGATCCCCGACGTCGTGGCGAATGCGGGCGGCGTCACGGTTTCGTATTTCGAGTGGGTGCAGGATTTTTCGAGCTTCTTCTGGACCGAAGACGAGATCAACCAGCGTCTCGAGCGCGTCATGCGCGAAGCGTTCAACGCCGTGTGGCAGGTGGCGAGCGAGAACCAGGTTTCGATGCGTACCGCTGCGTTCATCGTTGCGTGCAAGCGCATCCTGATGGCGCGCGAAATGCGCGGTCTGTACCCCTGATACACAGAATGCAGCGCTGACGCCATCCGAAGGCGGCATGACTGCGCTGCAACAGTTCAAGCCAGTACGCACGCCCTGACCAGGTGTGCGGACTTCCCAACGCGGGCGGCGTCCACAAGACGTCGCCCGCGTCCTTTTTGCGGCTGCCGATTTTGTCTTTCGCCGCCTGGAGGGCGGGCCGGGAGGCCGGCCGCGGCGATGTAACCTTGCCTTTGCCTGCGAGCAGGATGACGCGTGCGCCGGAACGGTGTTGTTCTCGGGGGCGTGTTATTTCGTCATTTGCGTGGTAGCGTCGGGCCTGGTCAAGGGTCTTCAAAGAAAGGTTGCAAGATGATTTCGATCAAGAACGTTTCGAAGTGGTACGGGGCATTTCAGGTGCTTGCCCATTGCACGACCGAAGTCAAGAAGGGCGAGGTCGTCGTGGTCTGCGGCCCGTCGGGCTCGGGCAAGTCGACGCTGATCAAGACGGTGAACGGGCTCGAGCCCTTCCAGGAAGGCGAAATCATCGTCAACGGCGAATCGGTCGGCGCGAAGGGCACGAACCTGTCGAAGTTGCGCGCGAAGGTCGGCATGGTGTTTCAACACTTCGAGCTGTTCCCGCATCTGTCGATCACCGAGAACCTGACGCTCGCCCAGATGAAGGTGCTGGGGCGCGACAAGGACGAGGCCACGGACAAGGGGTTGCGTCTGCTCGATCGCGTCGGCCTGAAAGCGCATGCCGACAAATTTCCGGGGCAGCTCTCGGGCGGCCAGCAGCAGCGCGTGGCGATTGCGCGCGCGTTGTCGATGGACCCGGTGGCGATGCTGTTCGACGAGCCGACCTCGGCGCTGGACCCGGAAATGATCAACGAAGTCCTCGACGTGATGGTCGAACTGGCGCGCGAAGGCATGACGATGATGTGCGTCACGCACGAGATGGGCTTCGCACGGAAGGTCGCGCACCGCGTCATCTTCATGGATCAGGGGGCGATCGTCGAAGACGACCGCAAGGAAGACTTCTTCGCGAACCCGAAGTCGGAGCGCGCGAAGGACTTCCTCGCGAAAATCCTTCACTGACAAGATCCGGGCCGCCGCGTGCCCAAAAGCGTGCCGCGGTGTGACGCGTTACGACTCGAACGCGGCGATGTCGTCCGCTTCGGCCGACAGGTCGCGGGCGACGCCATCGCGGCTGATCGGACGCGACGCGCTCGCGTCGCATGCGGGGTTGCGCGCCTTTTCGAGCACGTGTGCCGGTACGGGAATGTGCGTTCGCGCGGCCACGTCGCCATCGCGAAACATCAGCAGATCGCCGGGCTCGAAGCGCGTCCACACCTCGTTGTCGGTCAGCGGTTGCGTGGCGATTACGGCCACGCGGTCCTCCGGCGTCGTGTATTGCGCGAAGTCGATCGTCATATCCGCATCGATCAGGTGCGCGGTCGAGAACGGCCAACTGCGCACGAGGTAGTGCAGGTGCGTCGAGCAATGCGCAAACAGCGCCTGGCCGTTCGACATCAGAAAATTGAATACGCCGTGGCGCGTGATGTCGCGCGTGAGTTCGGCGAGCACGTCGAACAGGGCGTCGAGCGGCGGTTGTGCGCCCGGGAACGCTTGCCGCAGGCCCTGCATCAGCGCGCAAAAAGCGAATTCGCTATCGGTCGTGCCGACAGGCTGGTAGACGCCGGCGAACTCGGGGCGATAGTCGTGCAGATCGCCGTTGTGCGCGAAGATCCAGTGCCGGCCCCACAGTTCCCGCATGAAGGGGTGGCAGTTTTCGAGCAGGATGTGGCCTTGCGTCGCCTTGCGGATATGGGCGATCGTGTTTTTCGACTTGATCGGATAGCGCTTGACCATCTCGGCGATCGGCGACGTGGCCGATGACTGATGGTCGATGAAGAGGCGGCAGGCCTTGTCTTCGAAGAAGGCGATGCCCCAGCCGTCCGCGTGATGATCGGTCATGCCCCCGCGCGCCGCGAAGCCGGTAAAAGAGAACGTGACGTCCGTCGGTGCGGCGCAGTTCATTCCCAGAAGTTGGCACATGGTGGTACGAAGGCGAGGCGTGGGTGCGGCGCGAGCCGTGCAAGGAACCCGCTACAATATGTCTTTCGAAGCATATACCGAGCCGCCGCACGAAAAAAGCGAAATCGCGACGGGCCGAGCGCCGCGCGTTGCGGTTTCCCGACGCGTGAAGCCGGCTGGCCCGGGCGCCGCGCCTCGTCTTCCATCCGTTTTTCCTGTCAGACGACTTCCATGACCGCATCTGTTTCTTCAACGCCCGCCGGACGGCTCGCCGCCGAGGGCGACACGCTCACGCTCGCGCGCCCCGACGATTGGCATTTGCATCTGCGCGACGGCGCCATGCTGAGCGCCGTCCTGCCGCACACGGCACGCCAGTTCGGGCGCGCGATCGTCATGCCGAATCTGAAGCCGCCGGTCACGACGACCGAGGCCGCGCGCGCGTACCGCGAGCGCATCCTCGCGGCGCTGCCGGCCGGCGTGGCCTTCGAGCCGTTGATGACGCTGTACCTCACCGACAACACGCCGCCCGATGATATCCGGTGCGCACGCGAAAGCGGGTTCGTGCATGGCGTGAAGCTGTACCCGGCCGGTGCGACGACGAACTCCGATGCAGGCGTGACCGATCT
>CBJMQH010000405.1:0-5102 GCA_966431825.1 uncultured Trinickia sp. | reverse complement strand
GCAGCGGGAAGTTCCAGTGGATGATCTGGCCGACCACGCCGAGCGGCTCGTGGAAGTGGTAGGCGATCGTATCGTGATCGATTTCGCTGAGCGTGCCTTCCTGCGCGCGGATCACGCCCGCGAAATAGCGGAAGTGGTCGATGGCAAGCGGCAGGTCGGCGGCCAGCGTTTCACGCACGGGCTTGCCGTTTTCCCACGTTTCCGCCACCGCGAGCATTTCGAGATTGCTTTCCATGCGATCGGCGATCGCAAGCAGCACTTTGGCTCGCTCGGCAACGCTCGTGCGGGCCCACTTGGGGCGTGCCGCGTGCGCCGCATCGAGCGCGAGTTCGATGTCCTCGGCCGTCGAGCGGGGAATTTGGCAGAACGGTTTGCCGGTGACGGGCGAGGGGTTGTCGAAATACTCGCCCTTGACGGGTTCGACCCACTTTCCGTTGATGAAATTGCCGTACCGGGCGCGGAAGGTAACCGGGCTGCCGGGCTGATTGGGTTGAGCGTAACGCATTGCATCCTCCATGTAGTGTGGTTGTGGATCGGACGTTAGCGCCGGGAGGGTTGGAAGAAGGTAGGTCGGGAGATGGAGCAGTGCGGCTTGTCCGGCATTGCTTTACTATCGTGCGGATAACCATTGGAGACAGGTCACCCCGGGGGGCCAGATATGCAGTTTTCCCGCCAAGCGCTGCGCAGTCGCCGGGCCGTTATCGAGCGCGACTGGGAACGCTGCGGCCACGCGCCGCAGCCCGAAGCGGCGCCGGCTGCCGTGGATAGTGAAGTGCTTCATTCATGGTGGCGCTCGCGCGAGCGTGTGCCCGACTCGCGCCGGGCAGCACCTGTCGACGAGAGCGTCGAGGCCGCCTGGAGCGGATCGGTGCTGAACCGGGCCGCCACGCCGCTGCTCGACGAACTCACCCGCATTGCGCTCGATGGGGGCCTCGTGGCGGCGATCGGCGACGAAGCCGGCCGCCTGCTTTGGACTTCGGCCGGGCGCCCGATGCTGCGGCGCGCGGCGCAGGTGCACTTCGTACCGGGCGGGCGCTGGGACGAAGCGTCGGTCGGAACCAATGCGCTTTCGATGGCGCTTTGGCATCGGCGGGCTGTCACTGTGTTTTCCGCGGAGCACTACATCGAGTCGGTGCACGATTGGGTCTGCTATGCGGCCCCGATCACCGATCCGGCCAGCGGCCGCATCGTCGGCGTGGTCGACCTGTCCACGACGTGGGACCGGCACAACCCGCTCGGCGTGACGGCGGCGGCATCGTTCGCTCAGCGCATCGGGTTGCAGCTGCCGGGGTTCGCCCCCGCGGCGGAACTCGAACTGCAGATGCTCGGCGAACCGGTCGTGCGCCTGCGCGGGCGGCGCTTGCGCCTGTCGCGCCGTCAGGTCGAGATCCTCTGCCTCTTGGCCATGCATCCGAGCGGCCTGAGCCTCGAGGCGCTGCATGCCCATCTCTATGGCGATGCAACAGTCTTGCTGGCCACCCTGAAAGCCGAAATTTCGCACCTGCGCAACCAGCTGGCCGGCGCCATCGATTCCCGGCCCTACCGGCTCGCGGTGTCGGTCGACGGCGATTTCCTTCGTGTCGAAGAAGCACTGCGCGAAAGTCGTTTCGACGATGCGCTGAAACATTATCCGGCCACGTTGCTGCCTTGTTCCGAAGCGCCCGGTATTGCGGAGCGTCGTCAATTCCTCGAAGCCGGCGTGGCAAAGGCCGTCTGGCGCTGCACCGATGCGGAAAGTCTCTGGCGTTACACGGGACGCATCGATGACGACGGTGCGCGCGAGCGCCTGCTTGCGCTGTTGCCGGCGGACGATCCCCGGCGCGCGGTCCTCGGGCGTCAGCTGAGCGGGGCCTGAGCGCTTTTGCCTCTGCCGCCCTGGCGTGCGGGCACCTCGCATGCTGCCTGATTCGAACGGAATTCGTCGTTCGAGGTCGGCAGCAATGAACACCACCCGTAGTACCTGCCCTTCGCGTCACCCGTTGCCGCGCCGGTCCCGGCCCGGCGTCGGTTGGCTCGCTTGCGGCTCGGCGCTGGCGATTGCGGCACTCGCCGTCGCGGCCGGGTGCGCCTGGCTGCAATCCGATGCGCAAGTGAGCCCCGTCGACCAGCAATTCATGTTGACGGCGGCCAGTGTCGGTACGGCCGAGGTCGACCTGGGCGAACTGGCTGCGCGTCGGGCCACGGATCCGGCGGTGCGGGTGCTCGGCCAGCATCTCGTCGATGAGCATACGCGCATCAACGCCCAGCTCGGCGAAGTTGCACAAGCCAAGCGCGTGAAACTGCTCAAGGCGATGGATCCGGCCAATCGGACGCTCTACGACGAGTTGTCGCGCGTGTCCGGGCCCGTATTCGATCGCGAATATCTGCTCGCCCAAATCAACATCCATCGAATGGGCAATGCGCTCTATCAGAGCGAAGCCGATGCGGGCGAGGACGCCGACGTGAGGTCCTTCGCACAGCGCAATCTGCCGGCCGGCGCAGCCCACTTGCGCGCGGCGCAAGCGCTGCTCTCGCTCACGGGCAGCAACGGCTAGTCCGCCGAGCAACACGGCTCGCCACCGTCGCCATGCGTCGCATCGCGGCGCTTTTGGCGCATTCATCCGAGGGCGCCTAAGGAACACCTAAGGTATGGCGGGCAAGCTGTTGCCCTCGCGCAAGATCAATCGCATTCAAGCCAGGGAGGGCAAGTGATGATGCAGACCCGCATCGAGCAACGGGAAGACACCCGGTGGCTCAGCAAGGTACCGGAGGCGACCGCCGTCTTCTGGGCCGTCAAGATTCTCGCGACGACGGTCGGCGAAACAGGTGGCGATGCGCTTTCGATGACGCTGAATCTCGGCTACGCCGTCGCCACGATCGTCTTTTTGGCGTTTTTTGCGGTCACATTGACGCTCCAGGTACGGGCGAAGCGCTACCACGCGGTTACGTACTGGGCCGTTGTCATTGCGACGACGACGGTCGGCACGACCACTTCGGACTTTCTCGATCGCACGGTCGGGCTGGGATATGTGGCTTCGTCCGCGATCCTGTTTGTCGGTGTGCTGGCCGTTTTGGCCGCATGGCGGGCCATTTCCGGGCGCGTCGAATATGCCCACATCGTGCGGCCGCAGGATGAGGTTTTCTACTGGCTGACGATTCTCGTGGCCAACACGCTCGGCACGGCGCTCGGCGATTTCGCGGCCGACAGTCTCGGCCTGGGCTTCGAAGGCGGTGCGGCCCTCTTCGCAGGACTCCTCTTGATTGTGGTGCTCGCATGGCGCCTCGCCCGGGGCATCCCTGTCGCGGTGCTGTTCTGGGCGGCCTATGTCCTCACACGGCCGCTCGGCGCGACGCTCGGCGATACGGTCACGAAGCCGCACGCTCAAGGGGGGCTCGCGATGGACCGCATTTCGGCGTCGCTCGCGATTCTCGCGGCAATGGCCGTCGTGCTCGTCGTGGCGCGCCTCGCGGCACGCAACGCGCGGCTGCCGGCTTCGTCGGTCGACTAAATGCCGCGGCCGTCAGTCTGATCGTCGAAGAGCGGCAGTGTGCCGACGGCGATGACTTCGGCGGGGCCGGGGCCGATGTTGGCCACCCTGTGCCGTTGCTGTGCGTTGAAATGCAGCGAATCGCCGGGACCGAGCACGTAGTCCTGCTGCTGCAACGTATAGCGGACCTGCCCCGACAGGACATAGACGAATTCGTCGCCGCCGTGCGCGACCCACTCGGAGGCGTAACCGGCCATCATCTGCACCTTGACGGCGTTAAGCAGACTCCCGTCGAACGTCGTCGACAAGCGCTCGTAGCGTTGCTTCGTCGGTCCGACGGCGTAGGATTCGCGGCGCCCTTCGTGCGAATCGGGCTGCGCCTGACGCGGTTGTTCAAGCAGCGTCCCGAGCGGCACCCCGAGGGCGTTCGCCACGTTCACGAGCGAGGAAATCGAAATGCCGGTCAGGTTGCGTTCGACCTGCGAGAGGAAGCCGACCGAAAGGTTGGCGGCGGTCGCGACTTCGAGCAGCGTCAATTTCGATTCCCGGCGCAGACGCCGGATGCGCTGTCCGATCTGATTGATGTCCGAATCCATGAGTGCGTTCCGAGGCGGGCTCCCACATGGGCATCATGGAGAGCACAAAGGCCGAAAGCGTCGCCGGGGCGGTAGAGCGATGCGCGCGGGCCTCGGTCCGCAGCGGCAAACCGCACCGGTGACATTGCCCGCGCATTGTAGCGCGCGGTTTATGCTCAATCGGGCTTCGCGTCTGATGGAAACGGCCGTGACGCAAAGGGCGGGACCCGGTGCGCGACGCATGCGAACGCAGCAGGGCCGCTCAGGCGCCCCGCGAGAGTGCGTCGACATCCCAAGGCGCACCAGCACGAGTCGCGATGCCCGCCGTTGCGGCAACCCGCCGTCATCCGCTTTCACCGCCCGCAGCGTCCCTTCTATCGTCTGATCAGAACCGATGGGCATGGCTCACATGGCACGCGTATTGCGTCAGCTCCGCGGCACGGCCAACGGCGGCCGCGCCGCGCGTTTGGACTCAGGCGCGCGAGGAGAGTAACGGGGCCGCCGCTCGCGCGCGAGCGGCAGAAAAGGGCAAGGAAGCCCGCGTAACGGATTCGATGCGGACCGATCCTCGGTCGGCCGCCCACAGCCAACAATGAAACAGCCGATACGCCCAGACAACGGCGCGGTCACCGCGCAAACCATCGGAGAACTGATCAACCTCGCCGGCCGGCAACGAATGCTTTCTCAGCGGATCGTGCTACACGTGGTGCTCGCGGCACAGGGCGATGCCGCGGCACTTAGCGTTGCTCAGGAGTGCCTCACGACGTTTGCCGCCGCGCACGCGGACCTCGTCAACGGCCGCGACAATCTGCCCGGCGTATTTTCCGACGCTTTGCGAACGCTTTATTTCGGACAGCACCGCGCCGACGAGCGCATTCGACAATTCATCGCGGACGGTCGCGGCGCGACGGTAGCCATCGCTGCCGGAGCAACGCACGCCGTGGCCGACACGTTGATCGTACAGGCCACGCCGCTTCTGGAGCTGTTGCAGGCGATCACACTCGCTTATCAGCGCGAGATGCAGGGCGTCGAGCTGGCGGCCGCCAAGCGCGAGGCCGAA
>CBJMQH010000404.1:0-5116 GCA_966431825.1 uncultured Trinickia sp. | reverse complement strand
TGCTGCTTGAATTCGTCGGGCGTCGTATACGCAAGACTTGAATGCGGTCGGATCGCATTGTAGTGGCATAGTGGCGGACGCTGTCCGAATTCGCCCACCAGTGCAGATCTCGGGCGGATTCAGCGAACTTCGAAGACCCGGAAATTTCCACTTCAGAACGGCCCTGATCTTGGGCCCGCCTCAGTTTCTACACCGAAGACGCGGTCGACGATGGGCTCGTCCGCTGCATCCTGATGGCCGGCTCTTCTCCCGCCGCAGGCAATAGCCTTTTATATGCGGTTAGCAGCCGTCAGAAACGCGATCGTGGTGATTCGCGATCGATGCACATCGGCAGGTGCTGTTCGCCAGCTCTCGCGAGTTCGGCATCAATGTCATCTTCATCGTGCATTAACTCGCGTAGTGACTCAGGAAGGTAGTAAATTCCAACGCCTCATGTCCTTCGGCGGCGGTCCGACGGACGATGTGCACTGATGATTGTCAGGCGTGTTCTGCGGTGGTGGCTCGGGTACGGCGCTTCGAGGTGGTTGCTTCCTCTTGCTTCGCGACTGGCCGTGCCTTTTTAACCGAGGCGGCCTTTGTCGCAGCTTTCGCTTTAGCAGCGGCCTTCGATATCCGTTCTGGCTTTACCAGCGTGAGATGCAAGCCCATCGCCCCAATCACCTTCATGATCGTCGCGAATTCCGCATTTCCTTTGTTGGATAGCGCGCGGTACAGCGCTTCACGCGCGATGCCCGACTCGCGTGAGAGTGCCGTCATACCGCGTGCTTTGGCCACGTCGCCAAGTGCCGCCTGGATTCCGATTGGATCTCCGGCTTCAAACGCTTGCGCGAGATACAGCCGGTAGTCGTTTTCATCCTTCAGGTACTTCGACGCATCGAACTCCATCAATTCACTGACTTTCATGTCAAAACTCCAGCTCTTTCGCGACGGCCTTGGCGCGCTTGATGTCTGCGGACTGTGTAGACTTGTCGCCACCGCATAAGATGATTACCAGCGCGTTGCCACGCTGCGTGAAATAGACCCGGTAGCCTTTGCCTACATCAATCTTCATCTCGGAGACACCGTCGCCTACCGCACGCCAGTGTCCAAGATTGCCCAACTTTGCACGGCTGAGCCGACCGGCGATCGCCGTCGCCGCCTGGCGGTCCCGCACGCGGGATAGCCAAGTATCAAATTCGGGCGTGACGATCAGCTTTGTCATCATGGGATTGTAACTTGTAGGTTACAGGGTGATCAAGCGTCCGCAACCGGACGGGAAGCCCCCGCCATAAAGAGGGCGGCCAACAACGTGCGCTCGCCCTGTGCGCTGCCGATGGCGTCTGAAGATGACACGCCTGTTCCCGTAACAGTTTCAGATTGGCCGGAGCGTCGTTCGTGCCCCCAGACTTGTTCGCGCCAGCGGACGCGACGGCTCTGGGCAGCCCCGTTTGAACCGAATAGCGTTTGGCCTTCGATTATCGCTTCACCCGGGGTTCACGTGGCCGGCGAGCAGGGCGGAACGCGTCTATGCTCTAGTTGAATCCGTACACGCGTGCTGCCCCGGCGCATTGGGGTCCAATTCATCCATTCAACTTGACGACGAAAGGACACGATCTTGAACAAGTCCGTCCTCTTAGCCTGCTTGGCGGCGACATCGGTCCTGGCCGCATGCAGCAAAAGCAGCGATGAATCGCCCGCACCGGCTGCTTCCGATGCGGCGGCAAAGTCGAACTCGGCGTTCAGCGAGGCGCCGCTGACCGGAACGGCTTCAAGTCCTGCAGCGCCGGCCGCTTCCGTACCGCCTCCTCCCGTCATGCCTTCCCAGCCGGCTTACGCGGCCCCCGAGCCGCAGACACCGAACACACCTCGACCCGGGGGACATGCTGACTTGCCGATGGGGGCCAGCAACTGAAAGCGGCTCTGAAAGGCGATTACCCAAGCAGATCCTCGAGCAACCGCGGCCCTCTCGGATGCCAATCGAGGCGCTCGCGCGTAAGCTGGCTGGACGCCGGAAGATCGAGGCCGACGAACATCGCCATCCAACCGAAATGCGCCTGCGCTTGCTCGGCTGATAAGGACTGCGTCGGGACATTCAGCGCGCGTCCGATCGTCTCGGCAATGTCCTTCATCGGCACACCTTCTTCCGCGACGGGCTGATAGCGCTCGCCTGCAGCGCCTCTCTCCAGCGCCAGCCGATACAAGCGAGCAGCGTCGCTCACATGCACGGCCGAATAGCGGTTGTTGCCATCGCCCACATAGGCCGATATCCCTTTCTCGCGGGCGATGTCCATCGCGTACGTGACGAGACCGAAACGGTTTGTATCATGCACTTGCGGCAGTCGGATGACGCGCACGTCCACACCCTTCGATGCGACCGCTGTGCCTGCCAGTTCGGAGGCGATGCGCGGATTCGGATGCTCGAGGTTTAAAACGGTTTCAACGCCGAGCTGTCCATGTCCCGGAATGCCCATGCCCACGCCCGACGTGATCAACAGCGGACGCGCGGAGCCTGCCAACGTCTCTCCGAGCGCTGCAATGACACGCTTGTCCTTGTCGCAGTTCGCCGCGAAGTTCGAGAAGTCATGATCGAACGCAAGATGGACGACCGCGTCGCACTGCGCCGCGCCGGCACACACCGCGCCGGGATCTTCGAGCGTACCGCGATGCGCGCGTGCGCCTTTGGCGACCAGTGCCGCTGCGCCCGCATCCGAACGCGTGAGCCCAAGCACTTCATGGCCTGCACCAAGCAATTCATCGACGACCCGCGAGCCGATGAACCCCGTCGCGCCGGTAACGAATACGAACATGGAATGCCTCCTGGGTGGAATCGAGACTGATAAGATAAACAGCGCCCGTTTCGCGTAAAAGCAGAGGCCTTATACATCTATCCAAACTAACAGGATGCGCATGCCGGCCACCAACGACAACCCGCTCGGAACCTTCCTGAAGGACCGCCGCGCCCGGCTCGATCCGGTAGCGCTCGGCTATCCGTCAGCGCGTCGACGCACGCCCGGCCTGCGTCGTGAGGAAGTCGCGCAACGCGCCCATGTCAGTGCCACGTGGTACACGTTTCTCGAGCAAGGACGCGGCGGGCCGCCGTCGACCGATGTGCTCGAACGGATCGCACGCGCGCTGATGCTGAACACCGTCGAGCGCGAGCATTTGTTCGTGCTTGCGCAAAACCGTCCGCCGGAACTGCGCTATCAGGAAAGCGACGGTGTAACGCCGCGTCTGCAGCGAATACTCGATGCGATGGAATCGACCCCCGCACTGATTCGCACGGTGACATGGGATGTGATCGCCTGGAATCGCGCCGCAGCGAAAGTGCTGACCGACTACAGTGCGCTGCCGCCGAAGCATCGCAACGTGCTGCGAATGATGTTTCTCGATCCGAAAGTGCGCGCCGCGCAACTCGATTGGCAGAGCGTTGCGCGTTCGGTGGTGGCGGTGTTCCGGGCCGACGCGGCACGCGCCGGCGCTTCTGCGCGCATGACGGCGCTCGCCGAGGAACTGAGCGCTGCGAGCCCTGAATTCGCAGCGATGTGGCGCGACAACGATGTCGGCCGCTTTGGCGAAGGGATTAAACACATCCGCCATCCGCAGAGCGGCCTGATCGCCTTCGAGTATTCTTCCTTCGCCGTCGACGGGCGGCCCGATCTCGGCATGGTCGTGTTCAACCCGGCAACCCCGGACGACGTAGAGAAGGTCAGGGCGTTGCTTGCTCGGTAATCCTCACGAATCCGCGCGTGCGAAGTCGACGTCGCGACTGGCAATGACGCCGCCGAAGCGGCCCGGCGCACGTTGGTTGCTCCAATAGAAGTTCGTATGGCTGATCACGGCGTCCGGCGGCGGCGCGCCTCGCTCGGTCATGTCCACTGTCGTGTGGGCGTCACCGACCAGCATTGCGTCATAACCGCGCGCAATCGCGCCGTGAAGCGTCGATCGCACGCACATGTCAGTCTGCGCGCCGGTCACGATGAGCCTGCCGACGCCGAGCTCGCACAGCACGCGCTCCAACTCCGTGCTTTCAAACGCGTCGCGATAATGCTTTGCGACGATCGCCTCGTCTGCCGAGGGCGCAAGCTCGGCGACGATCTGCCACGCCTCGCTTCCGGGCTGCAGTTCGTCGTCAGCGTGCTGGATCCAGACGACGGGCACGCGAGCACGGCGGGCGCGTTCGACGAGCAGGTTGACGGTGCCGAGCACTTCGTCCCGTCGATACGCGTTTTCGACGACGCCGGTCTGAAGGTCGATAACGACAAGCGCGGTGTTCGGGCGATCGGATAACGTAGTCATGGGCAAGGACCGGTCGGGAAAGCGAACATCTTAGCGAGTCTTGCTCATTGTCGGCGGCGAAACCGGTCATCGCACTGACTGCATGATCCCACCCGCTTCAGGCGAAGCGACCGCCCCCGTCGATATGCAGCACTTCTGCATTCGTATATCCGTTGCCGAGCAAGAACGCGATGGCCTCGCCGACCTCCTCAGGATTGCCGATGCGGCCGCCGGGCAGGGCGGCGCTCACTTGGGCAAACAGCGCGGCGCGGTCTTCGGAGCCGAATACGTCGAATAGCGGTGTGTCCACGAAGCCGGGCGAAATCGCATTCACACGAATGGGTTTGAGCTCCAGCGCGAGGGAACGGGCAAGCGCTTCGACACCGCGAACCGCAGCCGCGATGACCGAAGTGCCTTGCCCTGTTGGACGATCGGCGAGCTGGCCGCTCGTCAGTACGATCGATGCTGTCGGGGGCATGAGCCGCAAGGCAGCCTTGATCGCATAGACAGGCCCGGCGATGCGCTCGTGCAAGGCGGTCAGCAGGCGGTCGGGATCGCTGTCCGCAAGCTTGCCTGTCACAAAGCTGCCCGCGCAAATGACGAGATGATCGACGCGCGTCATCGTTTGGAACACGGCTTCGACAGCCTGCTTGTTCCCGATGTCGGCAACGGCGGTACGCGCGCCGCCGATTGTTTGCGCGGCCGCTTCGAGCTTCGAGGCGGTCCGTCCGACGAGCGTCGTTTCAGCGCCGCGGGCTTTGACCGCCGCGGCGGCAGCCAGGCCGATTCCGGAACTGCCGCCAAACACGACGACATGGGCGCCCCAAAGGGACTGTTGCATCGTAGGTTTCATTTTCTTCTC
>CBJMQH010000403.1:0-5139 GCA_966431825.1 uncultured Trinickia sp. | reverse complement strand
ACGGGATGCACCGTCAGCAGGTTGCGCTGCGGCAGGCGCAGCGCCCGGCGCATGCGCATCGCCGCCTGTATCGTGCCGCAGCGAGGCGACCGCTGCGCCGATCGAGGCAGCGGACGCGTCGTAGACGATACGCGGTTCAAGCGCGACGATGAGCGGCGCGGGCAGGGCCGCGGCCCGCGCGCGCGTGTCGGGTTGCGGTCCGCGCAGTGCGGCGAGGAGCTTCGAGAGGCTTGCGGCGAATTTCATCGCGGTTGTCCAGATAGGCGTGCGGTGCGAGGCGGCACAGGTGCGTTAGCCCCACACCGGAACGAACCCGGTCGGTGAGACGACGAAAGCGAGAGCCGAATGGCGGTCGGAGTGCCCGGCGCGTACGCAGGCGGGGCCGAGCCCGAAAAGCGGGAGGGGTGGGGCGATCAGTGCGACGTGAGCCGAGTTGGACTGCACGGTGGTCTCCGAACCAGACGGGCACACACCGTGCGCCCGAGTCGTTATTCTCTGTCGCGCGCCACGGCGCGCAGCCCCAAAATCTTGTGTCGTGTCGCACCACTGCTCGCGCCGCTGCAGACCTTCGCCCGCAGCGCGGTCGGCAAGCCGTGGCTGGAAATGACCGCTGCGCGCCAGCGCTTGAACGGACAGATTCGTATTTATTTTCTCGGCGACGCTTCCTCCCGGAAAATCGCCGATACAAGTGTCTTCAAAGACGAGCTGCATTTATTCGCGTGCCATTTACGCACGCAAAACCGGTGTCTTACTAACCGCAACTATCGTCTTACGAGTGCCGATATTAGTCCAGACGGTATGACAGCGCAATCGCGAGGTGTCGGCACGGAAGATTTTCGGACGCCTATGTATATCAAGGGCGAGCGCCGACATCTGCGTGATTGAAAATAGGGTGCGTACTCCGTTCTCTCAGGAGTGCGATGTTGTATTTTTTACAAAATCGCACGGGCGGCTCGTCATCCGCGGTGTGCGCTCGGGGCTACTCAGGATTTGACTGCGATCGCCACGGCGTAATGCGTTTCGCCGATGGCCGTGCATTCGTCGTCGACTGCGAGAATCCGTTCGAGCAGGTCGAAGTCCTCAGCGGCGACGATGTTGTGCAGCACGTCGTTGAGTGCCAGGTGATAGACGCCGCCCCCTGTCTTCTGAACCCACGCGTCGGGAAAGACGCGCATGAGCTCGGGCAGGATATTGCCCGAGTCCACGCACTCGGACGGATCGTTCGCCATGAAGACGGCGAGCGGCGGGCGCTCGGCGGCGATGGGCAGGCTGCGGCCCGGGCGCCTCGGATCCCGCAGGTACTCGGGCGGAAGCGCTTGACGAACCTGCGTGTTGATCGAGAGCAGGTTATCGGACCAGTGCATGCGGGTCGGGCCGACGAAATCGTCCATCAACAGCACGCCGCCCTTGAGCAGCACACGGTGGCTCCACTCGAGCGCGGCTTTCACGTCGAACATATGGTGAAGCGCGTTGTTCCAATAGACGACGTCGTAAAGTTCCGTGCCTGTCTCGGCGGCCAGTCCGTCTTCCATGCGGAACGTCATGTTGCCGGCGAGCCCCGCGTCGGCTGCTTGGGCGCGGCCTTGCTCGACCGCCAGGCTGGACAGTTCGAACAGCGTGAAGTGCTGCACGACGCCGCTTTGAATGAGTCCGCGCTCCTTGTGGCCCGTTCCGCAGCCGATGGAGACGCCGCGCGCGAACGGGATGCGATCGCCGAAGCGCTCCTTCGCGAGCTGATGCAAACCGGCCGACATGCCCGGCAGCGATTGGCCGCAGACGCGTTGGTTGATGCGCCGGACGATGTACTCGCATTCCCACCAGCGCGTGACTAGCGTCGTCGTCTTCGCATACTCGCTCGACCAGTAGTCGCCGACGCCCGCGTTCCTGCCCACGTTGATGACCTGACGACCGTTGGGCAGCAGCGTTTGCGACCGCTCCGAAACGACCTCGAGGACGTTTGCGCCGTCGGCGAGCCACGGTTTCAGATTCACTTGAAAAGCGCGCGCACCGGAAAAGCCGGCGGCCACGGCGTCGGCGCGGGGCTGCTCGCAGGTGGTCACGGCCACGCGTCGGCCGTTTAAAAAGAACGCCAGCGTGGCGGGCGTGTCGGGGCATCCCATGTCGGCGGCCCAGCCGGAAACGGCTTCGGGTTGCGCCTGATCCAGCCATCCGGCGAGCGAGGAAGGAGTGTGCATGGTGCGAATGGCCCAGAGTTCGGGAGCGCGCGCGGCGCCCGTCGCGTCAGTCGTGAGGTCGGCTAATGCGTGGGGACGAGCCCCGTCATGTATCGCTCTAACGGCAGCCGCGCAGCAAACTTGATAGCCGCTGCGAGGGGCAGGTAAGAAAGGATGGGCGCGATGCGGTCGGCAGCGGGCCGAGCACCCCCGCCGTGCGTTGCATCGGTGCGATTCGGGAAACGCGGCACCATTGCGCTTCGCTCGCTTGGGGAAGGCGACCGCGGCACGACAATGGGTACCTCTCTATCCCACACTGAGGTGCCTCGATGACGATCCGTACCGGCCTCAATCGCTTTTCATCGATGTCTCCTGTGCGCGCCATTCGTGCGCGCGCCGGCACATTGTCATCCGACGTCGGTGAGGCCCGCCCCCGGACTATGCCTGCCTTGTTGAGCGAATTGGCGAAGCGCCCCGCAATCTTCGGTATGTCGACATCGAACTCCGGGCCGGAACGTGGCCAAGCCAGCTCGGGAGATTACCTGCGGTTTCAACTGCGCGTATTCAAGCGTGCACTCGATGAAGGGGCAACGGTCCAGGAAGCGGCCGAGCAGGCCGACGAAGCGGCGCGCAAATACCGGTACGGCGAAGTGGACGACGAAACGCGTAACGAGATCGACGAGGCGGGCACGGACAGCTACGAGCTGTCCGCGTCAAACGACGGCCTGCGCCGATTGATCGGCCGCGCGAAGCGCAAGGCCGCCGACGTACGTGACCGGCTCGCATGCGGTACCTCGGCCGCCTTCGCTTGATTCGTTGGACGCGCGACCCGCGCCGGGGCATGCCCGGCGTAACGCGCATTGGCGAATCGGCGAATTGCATCATGGTGTGATATATATGGGTTTGAGCGTACTTATTCGCGTAACGAGCCGGGCACACCATGGGCGAGCACAAAGGAGATTTCGCGGCCGACTTTCGGCTGCTGCGCATTACCGCGATTGCGGCGGTCGGCGGCGTGCTGAGCACGCTGGCGGCCGGCTTTTTGCTGGACCTGATCCGTCTATTTTCCAATCTGTTTTTCTTTCAGACGATTTCGACTGCGAACCGGTCGCCTGCGGGAAACACGCTTGGGCTCATTGTCGTCGCCGTGCCGGTGATCGGTGGGCTTCTCGTGGGGCTCATCGCGCGGTTCGGCTCAGAGCAGATCCGCGGTCACGGCATTCCGGAAGCGATCGAGGCGATCCTGTTCGGCAAGAGCAAGATGTCGCCGAAGGTCGCCGTATTGAAGCCGCTTGCTTCTGCCATCGCGATCGGCAGCGGGGGGCCGTTCGGAGCGGAAGGTCCGATCATCATGACGGGCGGTGCGATCGGCTCGCTGGTGGCGCAGTATTTCCATCTTTCGAGCGCCGAACGCAAGGCGCTGCTCGTCGCGGGGGCTGTCGCCGGTATGACGGCCGTCTTCGGCACACCGGTTGCAGCGGTGCTGCTCGCCATCGAACTGCTGCTGTTCGAATTGCGTCCGCGTAGTCTTCTCCCGGTCGCGATCGCGTGTGCCGTGGCAGGCTTCACGCGGCCGCTGCTGTTCGGCAGCGGGCCGCTCTTTCCATTGCATACGCTGCCGCTGAGCCCCATCGGGATCGTGTCGTCGGCGGTCGCAGGTCTCGTAGCCGGCGCCCTGTCCTGGGGATTGTCGACATGGCTCTACAAGGTTGAGGATCTCTTCGGCCGTTTGCCGATTCATTGGATGTGGTGGCCCGCGCTCGGCGCGATTGTCGTCGGCGTCGGCGGCTACTTCGAGCCGAGGGCGCTCGGCGTGGGTTACGACGTGATTGCCGATCTGCTGCAAGGCCACCTCGTTGCACAGGCGGTTGTGTCGATCGTTCTGATCAAAGCCATCATCTGGGTCATTGCGCTTGCTTCCGGGACTTCGGGCGGTGTGCTCGCGCCGTTGCTGATGATGGGGGCCGGCGTCGGGGCGTTGGCAGGGCCATATATGCCCGGGGGACAGCCGGCCGTGTGGCCGTTGATCTTCATTGCCGCGGCGCTGGGCGGCATGATGCGGGCCCCGGTTATGGCTGCTGTGTTCGCGTTCGAGTTGACCGGCGACGCGAATGCATTGCTGCCGTTGCTCGCCGCCGCGGCGGTGGCTTATGGATTTACCGTTTTGCTGATGCGCCGATCGATCCTGACCGAGAAGATCGCCCGGCGTGGGTACCATATCTATCGCGAATACAGTATCGATCCCCTGGAGCGGCACTTCGTCGAAGAGGTCATGACGCGCAACGTTGCGACGATCGATGCGGCGACGAGCGCGGAAGCCGCGCTACGGGGCTATTTCGGTGTCCGACAGAAGTATCGTGCGTACCCCGTTGTCGACGCCGGCGTGCTCGTCGGTGTGGCCGACCGGGCGTTGCTCGATGCGCTTGCGCCTGAGCGGCGCGGCGTCGCGGTCGGCACGCTGTTTACGCAGTCGCGGTTCGAAGTGGCAGTGCCGGGCGAGACCTGCCGCAACGTAGCAGCCCGTCTGGCGGTGGCGGGGCTCGACCGCGTGCCTGTTGTCGACGATGCGAAATCGGGACGACTGCTCGGGATCGTCTCGCGGCATGATCTGCTCAAGCCGTCGGCCTCTGTGTTCACGGAGGAGGGAGAGCGGGAACAACTGCGCCGCGTGTGGATTCCTCGGACGGCTCGCTTCGCCCCTACAAGCAAGCCGCTCGAGGCGATGCGGGGCGAACGCGACGTTGGCCCGTGAAGGCGCACCGTTGCGCGATGGCGAAGTGGGCCGCAAGGCGGGAGCGCACGGACACGTTTCGATACAAGAGGTAACACTTTCCGCATCTGAGGCGACCGTAGAATGCCTTTACCGGTACTCGATCAGGAAGGTCCCATGAATACGAAACGTTGGATGTTGTTTGCGTTGACCAGCTTCACCTTGGCCGTATCGTCCACATCGTTCGCTGCAGGC
>CBJMQH010000402.1:0-5144 GCA_966431825.1 uncultured Trinickia sp. | reverse complement strand
GCAGCTGAACGCCTGCTCGGCCAACTGGCTGGTGCGGTGCGCGCGAATTACAGCGACCCACCGACGCACGGCGCGAAGCTCATCGCGAAGGTGCTGACAACGCCCGCGTTGCGCGCACAGAGGGAGAATGAACTCGCAACGATGTGCCGGCGCATCGCAAAGATGCGCAATGCGATTCACGACGGCCTGCGCGCGCACGTGCAGGGCGAGACGCTGTCGCGCTACGTGAAGCAGCGCGGGATGTTCACCTATACCGGGCTGACCGGGCCGCAGGTCGAAAGACTGCGCGAGGTGTACGGCGTCTACATCCTTCGCTCGGGCCGGATGTGCGTCGCGGGGCTGAACGAGTCAAACGTCGGGATCGTCGTGGATGCGATCGGTGCAGTGGTCAAATGTGGTAGTTAGTGCGGGACGTCACGACGCGCTTCCATCCCGGTAAAAATCTGGCGATGCTCTCGCGCTGAACCCTATAACCATTTTGCGCTGCCGAAATTCTGGGGCAGCGGCAAGCATACCGAGGTCAAAACACGACATTTCTACAAAGCTCCTACAACAAAAAAGTTGATAATTGTGATTATGTCAAATTACATCGGTGAGTAACCGGGCCCTGGTCGCGATGGCCATCGCTTGCTTCAGACCTGCCTGCCGGCCACCGACAGCCCTGACCCGAGTTTGGCTGCGCACGCCCATCAGAACGTTGCATTTCATCGCGCCTCCCAAGCACAGCCCCCCGGCGTGAACGGGGGCGCCGGGCGGATCATTAAGACAACGAAGCCCGACCGCAGTGCCGATCGTCAATCGATCACAACATGCAACGCTACGCGCGACGCAACGGCCCGCACGACTTTCAGCGTGCCGTGCCCGGGGTTGGGCGCGGTCTCGACGGACACGAGGCCAGCGGCCGCCAACGCGTCGATGTCGCGCTTCACGGCACTGCGGTCGCGATGCAAATGCGCAGCGAGATGCGTGATCGAGGCCGGTTCGCGCTGCGACTTGATCGCGCGAAAAAGACCGATCCGCGCCTGCGTAAGCAGCTGCGCGGCGTCCAGCGGGTCCTCGAAAGAAATGATATGGGTGTCGGTAAGCGCCTCACCCTGATCGGCCTGCTGCGCCAGACGCTTGCCGCGCTCGAAAAATCCGGCCACCGTGCCGGTCCCGATTCGTGCTTTGCTCATCGTTCCACTCTCAATGCGGTCCAGTCACGGGCGAACCGGTCCTCGGTGTCCTCGAAGCTGACGAACTCGACAGGCTCTATTCGACCAAAGCAGTGCCGGTGGTGATAGCCATGCGCGTTGTCGTACCCCAACACCCTTCCGTTATCGCCCTCGTAAAGCGCGTAGTTGATGTAAGCGAGGTTGTACCGCGTGATCCGCCCGCTCGCATCGACCCACACCTCGCGCCGCAGCTCACCGTTGCCGCGCCGTCGTGCGATGACGTGGCGCTCGTCGTGAATCTTCCTTGCAGCTATGACCAACTTTATCATTGCTGTAGCATCCTGTCTATGTTGAAGCGACTGTTTCCGGCAGACGCGCGGGAAACGTAGCGAGCCGTGCCGAGCCCGCTACGTGCGCGTGTCGTTGCACGCGCTCGGCGCACGGGCAGCGCGCCGAGCGTTTGATTAACCGCTCGAAGGCAACGGAAAACAATCAGCCGAACGGCTGCCGCCCGATAGAAGCGCGGCGCGATCGGCCATTGCATTAAACGGCGGTTGTCCTGCCTATACTTGTGCTGAACACGCTGTGTGCCGTCGCAGACATAGACGCCGCCAAGAGATGCATTCACTTCTGCATGTCGGCGTTTTCGCAGCACAAAGCTTCCTGTCAAAAATAATGAGACAGCGCGCGATTTCGCCGAAAACGGGCATGACGCGGCAATTCAGGACGAGGATTGGATGAACGCTATCGCTGAGTTTTTCTCGTCGACCGGCTTCATGCCCCACGGCTACTGTTTCCGTTGGTCGCCGGGCCTGCTGTGGACATATGTGGCTTCGGACGCGATGATCGGCCTGTCTTACTACGCGATATCGATCGCGCTATGGGCGTTTGTCCGGCGTCGCACCGATCTGCCGTTCGGCTGGCTGTTTCTGATGTTTGCAGTGTTCATCGTTGCGTGCGGGACTACGCATCTGATTGCCATTCTCGATATTTGGGATCCCAGATACTGGCTCGATGCGGCTGTCAAAACGATCACCGCCCTCGTCTCGCTCGCCGCGGCGATCGTCATTTGGCCGTTGATACCGAAGGCGCTCGCATTGCCGAGCCCAATGCAACTACAACAGACGAACGAGGCGCTGACGCTGGAAGTGGCAACACGCCGCCGCGTCGAATCGCAATTGCAGTTGCTCAACCGCGAACTCGAGGTGCGTGTCGCGCGCCGAACCGCGGAACTGGAAACGGCAGCCGACACGTTGCGGCGCCGAAGCGAGCAATTGGAAACCGCAGTGCAATCGCTGCGCGCGAGCGAGGCGCGTTTTCGCGCAACCTTCGATCAGGCCGCGGTCGGCATCGCGCACGTAGCACCTGACGGGCGCTGGCTGCGCATGAACCAAAAGCTTTGCGACATCGTCGGCTATACGCGTGACGAGTTGCTTTCAATGACGTTCCAGGACATCACGCACCCCGACGACCTTTACGCCGACCTCACGCAGGTACGGCAGATACTCGACGGACAAATCGACAGCTACACAATGGAGAAACGCTACCTGCGCAAAGACGGACAGGTCATTTGGGCCGCGCTGACAGTTGCGCTCGTCAAGGACGACAACGCGCATCCCGAATATTTCATTTCGGTGGTCGTCGATATTTCGGCGCGCAAAGCGGCCGAAGAGGCCTTGCGGCTTTCGCGCGAAGAATTGCGGCGCCTGACGACGCATATCCAGCAATTGGGCGAGGAAGAAAAGGCGCGTGTCGCGCGCGAATTGCACGACGACTTCGCACAACGGTTATCAGCGCTGAAGATCGCCGTCGAAATGGCGGAACAAAAGGACGCAGCCCGCGAGGACGGCCCCGCAGCAAGCCCCGAACTGAACGCGATGGCAGCCTTGATCGACCAATTGATTGGCGCGATCAGGCATATTGCCGGGGAGTTGCGCCCCTCGATGCTCGACGATCTCGGCCTCGCCGCCGCAATCGATTGGCTCGCCAACGAATTCACGGGACGTCACCACGTGCGCGTGATTCGCCACATCGATAGCGATGCGATTGCGTTCAACCGGGACAGCCGCATCGAAGTCTACCGGATCGTGCAAGAGGCGCTGGCGAACGTTGCACGGCATGCCGAGGCGACGGAAGTCGTCATCGATATTGCACGCGACGAGCCCAATTGCGTGGTTCGCATCGCAGACAACGGACGCGGCGCGGCATCGCATGCCGCGCAGTCACGCGATACCTTCGGCTTGCTGGGCATGCGCGAACGTGCCGCGCTGCTCGGCGGGCACGTCAAGTTCCGCACCTCCCCGGGACAAGGCTTCGCCGTCATCGCGACGCTGCCGCTTGCAACGATCGAAGCAAACGAGCGAGGCTAGGCCGAGAGCCCGGCCGTCGCGGCCGGCATCCCGGATGCAGCGCCACGGCTCGGCATGCGCGCTCATATTTGCCGCCCAAACTCCTCGAACAAGAAGGAGAGAAACGCCCGAATCTTCGGGGCGACGTTATGACGCGACGCGTAAATCGCATAGAGCGTCGTCTCCACCGTCTGCCAATCCTCCAATGCCGATTCCAGCCGACCTTCCCTCAAATCGTCTTCGACATACGGGTAAGGAATCAGACTGACACCGGCGCCTGCCCGCAGCGCGTCGCGCACCGCGAGGCTCGAGCTCACCGAATAACGTGCTTCAACGGCGATTCTCTCGGTCTGCTCCCCCTTCGTGAAGGTCCAGACGTTCGCATGCCCCGACAGGCTGAAGCGGATACACGCGAGCGAGCGCAGGTCGGCAGGCGTCGTCGGTTTACCGTGCGTCGAGAAATAGGCAGGCGCTGCACAGACGATATGCCGCATCACCGCCAGCCGTCTTGCGACAAGGCTCGAATCGTCGAGATTGTCGCTACCGCGAATCGCCATATCGAAGCCTTCCTGAACGATATCGACGCGCCGGTCGTCGAGGTGCAGATCAAGCTTCAAATCAGGATACTGAGCCAAAAAGCGTGGGATAGCGGCCGACAGCCGCGTCAAGGTGACCGTCATCGGGGCCGTGACGCGCAGCGTACCGCTCGGCGCCGTGTTGATCGGCTGAAGGACCGCGTCGGCTTCGGCCAGCGCGTCGAGGCCGCGGCTCACGTGCTCGAGATAGAGCCGACCGTCCTCGGTCAAGGCCATGCGCCGCGTCGTCCGCGCGATGAGCCGCACGCCCACGTGGGCCTCCAGCTCGGCGATGTTTTTACTGATGGCCGCCGACGACAGACCGAGTCGCCGCGCGGCGCCGGCGAAGCTGTTCAATTCGGCCACATGCCGAAAAACCTGCAGGGCGGTATACCGGTCCATCGATTATTCACCGTCGGTGGTTTATGTTCTTCCAAAAAGCGACATTACCATCCAACAGTGATTTACGTATGCTGATTGCTCTATTTGATTAAGCTTGGGAGCACGCAACATGAACCCGACGATCGCGCTGATCGAGCAGCGCATCTCCGCAAATCACTTCGACCCAGCACATACGTTGAGCGACACCGAGATCGAGACACTTGTGCGGCTCGCGACAAGGGCGCCGACAGCATACAACTTGCAAAACTGGCGCTTCATTGCCGTTCGAACGACGGAGTCGAAGGCGCGGCTGTGCACGCTCGCCTACGGCCAGACAAAGGTCAAGACCGCGGCGGTCACGTTTATCGTCTGCGGCCTGCTGCCCGAGGCTGCGTCGATCCGGAACAGACTGCAGCCGTTCGTCGAGGCGGGTCACATGCCGGCCGATGTCGCCTTCGCGTGGCAAGAGAACGCAATGGCGAAGTACGCCGACCCGCAGGCAGCGCGCGACGAGGCGGTCCGATCCGCCAGCCTGGGCGCCGCCACGCTGATCTACGCCGCCGAGGCGATGGGCTTCGTATCGAGCGCAATGAGCGGGTTCGATGCGCAGGGCGTCGCGCAAGCGTTCGGCCTGGCCGCCCACGAAGTGCCGGTGATGCTGATCCCCGTCGGCCGTGCAGCGGCGG
>CBJMQH010000401.1:0-5144 GCA_966431825.1 uncultured Trinickia sp. | reverse complement strand
TGAAGCGATGACACAGACTCACATCATTTCGCACATGTTGGAGGGCATCGTCCGCGACTACGGACAGCCCGTCATGATCTGGCAGGCCGGCACGCTCGTCGCGACGCTGGCCTTCGCCTGGCTGTGCGCCAGTTGGGTGCGCCGGGTGCTCGAGAAACGCCGCGACGCGCGGCATGAAGTGCCGCGGTTCGGCTTCGAAAGCCTGCACAAGGCCCTGTTCCCGCTGCTCGGTGCGGTGCTCGTCGGAATCGAGCAGTCGATCCTCGGCGACTACATGTCGACGTCGCTGCTCGATCTCGCGCTCGTGCCGCTCATCGGCATCGCCATCATCTACAGCGTCTTCTTCGTCGCGCGCCGCGTGTTCGGCAACAACGGCCATGCGCGGACGTGGCTGCTGATCGCGGAAAAGATCGTCTCCGTGCTCGTCTGGGTCGGCATGTTGCTGACGGTGCTCGGCATCCAGGACCAGGTGCTGCACTGGATGAGTTCCGTGCGCTTTCGCGTCGCGAACACACACATGACCTTGCTCTCGCTGTCGACGGGCGTGATCTGGGTCTGCGTGACGTTGATCGTCGCACTGTGGCTCGGCGCGGCTTTCGAAGATCGCGTGATGCGCGCGCGGTCGATCGACGCGAACCTGAAGGTCGTCCTCGCACGCGTCGGCCGCGCGCTGCTCGTGCTGGCCGCCGTCCTCATCAGCCTGTCGCTCGTGGGCATCGACATTACGGTGCTCGGCGTGTTCGGCGGCGCCCTGGGCGTCGGGCTCGGTTTCGGCCTGCAGAAGATCGCGAGCAACTATGTCTCCGGCTTCATCATCCTCATCGACCGTTCGCTGCGCATCGGCGACACGATCAACGTGGCGGGGCTGCAGGGCATGGTTACCCGGATCAGCGCGCGCTTCACGACCGTGCGCGGGCTCGACGGCATCGAAACGCTGATTCCCAACGAAAAGCTGATCACCGACGTGGTCCAGAACCATTCGTCGTATCTGACGCGCGGCTATGCGAAGGCGACCGTCCAGATTGCGTACACGGCCGATGTCGACCGTGCGATGGCGTTGATGGTCGAAGCCGCGGCAGGTGTCGATCGCATCGTTACAGATCCGGCCCCGACGCCGTACCTGGCGGGATTCGGCTCGGACGGCATCAATCTGGAACTCGGCTTCTGGATCGAGGAGGCCGCCAAAGGGACGGCGGCTGTCCGCTCGACCGTCAATCGGAACATATGGCGCTTGTTCGGGGAAAACGGGATATCTATTCCGTACGCGCGCCGCGATATTCACATCGTCGGCAACATGCCCGGCACCGCGTTGATCCCGGAGCCCGGCTCAGCGGTGCGGGCAGCGGGCGAGGTCGCAGGCAATTCGCCGGGCAGTGTGGCGGGCACGCCGCTTGCCGGTAATGAAGGGCGTTCGTAAGCGACCATCGGCCGCAGCGGGCCGGAAAAGCCCGCCGGACCGCAGTTTGTGGGCTTTCATCGCGCCCTGAAATCATCTTGCAGTGCAAAAAAACCTCATTTGTTACAAACACTTGCGGCGCTTGCAGTAAAATGTCGGCCAGTTTGAGAGATAAGCTTTCAAATTTTTAACATCCGCCGGTTCGGCGGCTTCGTTGCTCCACAGGTAAATGCCTTGTTGAATTCCCTGCTCGACTTCCTGGCGCACGGTTCCCTCCACTTCGCCTGGTGGCAGATCGTGCTCTTTACGCTTGCTGTGACGCATGTCACGATCATCGGCGTCACGGTCTACCTACACCGCTGTCAGGCGCACCGCGCGCTCGATCTGCACCCCATCGCCAGTCACTTCTTCCGGTGCTGGCTGTGGATGACGACGGGTATGTTGACGGGCCAATGGGCCGCGATTCACCGCAAGCATCACGCGAAGTGCGAGACCGAAGAGGACCCGCACAGCCCGCAGACGCGCGGCATCTGGAAGGTGCTGCTGGAGGGCGCGGAACTGTACCGCGCCGAGGCGAAGAACGAAGAGACGCTGCGCCGCTTCAGCCATGGCACGCCGAACGACTGGGTCGAGCGCAACGTGTATTCGCGCTACCCGATCCTCGGCGTGAGCCTGATGATGGTGGTTGACGTGGCGCTGTTCGGCATCGTCGGGCTGTCCGTCTGGGCCGTTCAGATGATCTGGATCCCGTTCTGGGCCGCCGGTGTCGTGAACGGTCTTGCGCACTTCTGGGGCTACCGCAACTTCAACTCCTCCGATGCGAGCACGAACATCTTCCCGTGGGGCATCATCATCGGGGGCGAAGAGCTGCACAACAACCACCACACGTATGCCACGTCGGCGAAACTGTCGAACAAATGGTTCGAGTTCGATATCGGCTGGGGCTACATCCGGATCATGTCGATGCTGGGTCTTGCCAAGGTGAAGAAGGTGGCGCCCACGCCGCGTCTGGCCGATCGCAAGCTCGTGCTCGATCAGGAAACACTGCAGGCCGTGCTGTCGAATCGCTATGAGGTGATGGCGCGCTATGCGAAGACGGTCAAGCGTGCATACCGCCAGGAGCTCGCCCGTGTGAAGGAAATCGGTGCGCGCGAGAAGTACCAGTTGATGCACGGCGCACGCAAGTGGTTCCACAAGGACGAAGCCGGTCTCGACGAGCCGCAGAAGCGTCAACTGCCCGAAATCTTCGCCAGCAACCAGACGCTGCGTACGTTCATCGAGCTGCGCAACGATTTGTCGGCGATCTGGGAACGCTCGAACGCCTCGCGCGAGCAATTGCTGGTGCAATTGCAGGATTGGTGTCATCGCGCAGAACAAAGCGGCATCAAGGCACTGCAGGAATTCTCGATGCGGTTGCGTCGCTACGCCTGAGTTCGAAATCCATTAAAATTTCGATACGTCACTGAACACCCCGCACTGGCGGGGTGTTGTTTTTTGTAGCTCAGGCGCGCACATAAGGCCCACGGCCTTCGCGTATCGCGCGGGCAGTGTGAGGAGATGAGGATGGAATCGACGATCAAGACCGTCGAGTTCGACAAGCCGCTCGTTCAAGGGGCGGCGGGCGCCGCCTGCGGCGTGGGTCACGCATGGGCGAAGGTGCCGCCGACGCCGACGCCGCAAGAGCGCAGCGCGCTCAAAGCACGGATTCGCGAATTGCTCGTACGTGAGAAGGCCGTGCTCGTTGCGCACTACTATGTCGATGCCGAGCTGCAAGCGCTTGCCGACGAAACGGGCGGCTGCGTGGCGGATTCGCTCGAAATGGCACGCTTCGGACGCGACCACGAGGCCCAGACGCTCGTCGTTGCCGGCGTGCGGTTCATGGGCGAGACAGCGAAAATCCTGAGCCCGGGCAAACGCATCCTGATGCCGGACCTCGACGCCACCTGTTCGCTCGATCTCGGGTGTCCGGCCGACGAGTTCTCGGCCTTCTGCGACGCGCACCCCGACCGTACGGTGGTCGTCTACGCGAATACGAGTGCGGCGGTGAAGGCGCGGGCCGATTGGATGGTGACATCGTCGATCGGCCTACAGATCGTGGCCGACCTGCACGCACGCGGCGAGAAGATTCTCTGGGCCCCCGATCGTCATCTGGGGCGCTACATCCAGAAGCAAACGGGCGCCGACATGCTGCTGTGGCAGGGTTCGTGTCTCGTGCACGACGAATTCAAGGGCGTCGAGCTCGAGCTGCTGCGGGCCGAGTACCCGGACGCAAAGGTGCTCGTGCACCCCGAATCCCCGGAAGGGGTGGTTGCGCTGGCCGATGTCGTGGGTTCCACGACGCAACTGATCGAGGCGGCGCAGCGGCTCGACGCGACCCATTTCATCGTGGCGACCGATCTCGGCATTCTGCATAAGATGCGGCTTGCGGCCCCGGGCAAGACCTTCATCGAAGCGCCTACGGCCGGCAACAGCGCGACCTGCAAGAGCTGCGCGCACTGTCCGTGGATGGCCATGAACGGCCTCGCGAACCTTGCCGACGTGCTCGAGCGCGGCCACAACGAGATCTTCGTCGATCCGCAGATCGGCGAGCGGGCGAGGGTGCCGATCGATCGCATGCTCGCCTTTGCAGCCGCTCACAAGAAGCGTGTGCAGGCGAGCGGCGACCTCGCGCGCGACACGGCGCTGTTCGCCAACGTCGGCGCGGCCTGAGCGCTTGCGCCCGGCACTGGGCGGTGCATGGCGATTGCACCGCCCGCCATCGAATTCATATGCAGCCCCGGGCGGGGCGGGCGGAAGGACTCATCGAATGAACGAACGAAAACTGACGAGCGACGAAGCCCAGTCACCTCTGTATAGCGACGTGCGCGCGCAGTACGGCGCTGCTTTCGATGCGGCTGTCTTGCGCAACGTGGCCGATGCATTGGCCGAGGACGTCGGCAGTGGCGATCTGACCGGTCGTCTCGTGCCGGCCGACACGGTGCGCGACGCGCGTATCGTCGTGCGCGAGCAGGCTGTGCTGTGCGGGGTGCCGTGGTTCGCGGCCGTCGCGCGGCAGGTCGATCCGTCGATCGAAATCGCCTGGTGTTATCGCGAGGGCGAAACGATGCAGGCCGATTCGACCGTCTGCACATTGCGCGGTCCGGCCCGCTCGCTGCTGACGGCCGAGCGCAATGCGCTGAACTTCCTGCAACTGCTCTCGGGTGTGGCGACAGCCACGCACCGTTACGTCGAAACGATTGCCGGCACGCGCGCGAAGATCCTCGATACGCGCAAGACCTTGCCCGGGCTTCGGCTGGCGCAGAAGTACGCGGTGCGCGTCGGCGGCGGCGCGAATCAGCGGCTTGCCCTTTACGACGGGATCCTCATCAAGGAAAACCACATCGCGGCGGCAGGCGGCGTGGGCTCGGTGCTCGACGCAGCATTCGCCCTCGATACGGGCGCACCGATCCAAATCGAGGTGGAAACGCTGGCGCAACTGGAGTCGGCGCTTGCCCATGGCGCGCAGTCGGTCCTGCTCGATAACTTCAGCTACGACATGATGCGCGCTGCCGTCACGCTGACAGCGGGGCGGGCCGTGCTCGAGGTGTCGGGCGGCGTGAACATGGATACGGTGCGCACGATTGCCGAGACCGGCGTCGATCGCATTTCGATCGGCGCCGTGACGAAGGATGTCCGGGCGACCGACTACTCGATGCGTATCGTTTGAGACGTCTCGCGGTGCAGCCGCGCGGCCGCATCGGCACCGAGA
>CBJMQH010000400.1:0-5149 GCA_966431825.1 uncultured Trinickia sp. | reverse complement strand
GAGCGAGCGTGCGTGGTTCTCGTCGGCGGGGTCTTCCTCGTGCGCGAGCACGATACGCGTTTGTCTGCGGCGGCGAGCGGGCTATGGCTGTCGGGCGACGATTGGCTGCCCGTGCGTCATGTGCCCGCGCCAGCCGCCTGGCAGTTCGGCGTCGCGTATCCGTTGCCGGACACGCTCGTCAATCACGCTTTCACGGATTGGTGCGGACGCGCGACGGTGGTCTGGCCGAATCGACGCGTCTCGCTGACGGTCGCCTCGACCGCGGACTGCTACGTGCTGTACACGCCGCGCGGAGCGGACTTTTTCTGTTTCGAACCGGTCGATCACCCGATCAATGCGGTGAATCTGCCGGGTGGCGCGCAGGCGCACGGCATGACGGTCCTCGCACCGGGCGAACGCCTCACGCGCGAGTTCCGCTTCACGGCCGAGCCGCTCGGCGGCTGAACGCGATCGGGCATCCCTGCAGCCGGTAGAATACGGACCTCACTCGTTCAACCGCTGCGCGCGTGCGCCTTTCGCCATGTCCACTGCTACCTCTTTCGTCGATACGCTGAACGCCGCCTGGCGCCGCACGAACTCGCTGCTTTGCGTCGGGCTCGATCCGGAACCGTCGCGCTTTCCCGGTG
Source organism: uncultured Trinickia sp. (assembly GCA_966431825.1). GTDB lineage: Bacteria > Pseudomonadota > Gammaproteobacteria > Burkholderiales > Burkholderiaceae > Trinickia. The sequence continues at coordinate 4,523 of CBJMQH010000400.1, read as the reverse complement.
CGCTCGCGAACCGGCCCGATGCGATCTTCGAGTTTTGCCGCACGATCGTCGATGCGACGGCACCTTATGCCAGCGCGTTCAAGCCGCAAATCGCGTATTTCGCCGCTCACCGCGCGGAAGACCAGCTCGAAGCGCTGATCGCGCACATTCACGGCCGGTATCCGGACCTGCCGGTCATTCTCGATGCCAAGCGCGGCGATATCGGCAGCACGGCGGAGCAGTACGCGCGCGAGGCATTCGAGCGCTTTCGCGCCGATGCGGTCACCGTCAACCCCTACATGGGTTTCGATTCGATCGAGCCGTATCTCGAACACGAGGGCAAGGGCGTGATCGTCCTGTGCCGCACGTCGAACCCTGGCGGCTCGGACCTGCAGTTTCTCGACGTCGGCGGCCGGCCCTTGTATCAGGTGGTGGCGCAGCTCGCGGCTCAGAAGTGGAACAAGAGCGGGCAGCTCGGCCTTGTCGTCGGTGCGACATTTCCGAAGGAAATCGAGGTGGTGCGCGGGATTGTCGGCGACATGCCGCTGTTGATTCCGGGCATCGGTGCCCAGGGCGGCGACGTCGAAGCGACGGTACGTGCAGGCCGCACTGCGGACAACACGGGCATGATGATCAATTCGTCGCGCGCGATTCTCTACGCGGGCAACAACGAAGACTATGGGCAGGCTGCCGCCCGTGCGGCCGAGGCGACCCGCGACAAGATCAACGCCTTCCGCTAAAAGCGCCGCGGCGCCCGCGCTTGCGCGGGCTACCGCCTGTCTTACCGCTCTTCGCGTTCGAGCAATTCGAGCAGGCCGCGCAGTGCATGCGCGGCGGCCTGAACGCGGATCTGTTCGCGGTCGCCCTTGAAGACGTGCGTCTCTGCCGACGTGCTGAGCCTGTTGCTCCAGGCGAACGACACCATGCCGACCGGCTTCGTTTCGCTGCCGCCGCCGGGCCCTGCGATACCGGTGATCGCCAGCGAGACCTGCGCGCGGCTGTTGCGCAGCGCCCCTTCGGCCATCGCACGCGCCACCGGTTCGCTGACCGCGCCGTGCTTGTCGATCAGCTCGGCCGGCACGCCGATCATCTCGGTTTTTGCCTGATTCGAATAGGTGACGAACCCGCGCTCGAACCATCCGCTGCTGCCGGAGATGTCGGTGATCGCGGTGGCGACCATGCCGCCGGTGCACGACTCGGCGGTGGTCAGCATGAGGCGCGTATCGCGCAGCGCATTGCCGACGCGTACGGCCAGTTGGTGGACAACGGAATCGGTGGACATCGCGGTATCCGGCAAGAGGGCGGGCGGTTTGGGGAAGTTCAAAAGGTCATGCGCCAGAGCGCAATCACGAGCAGCGTAAAGAACGCGGCTACGAGATCGTCGAACATGATGCCGAAGCCGCCCTTGAAAAGGCGTTCGAAGTGGCGGATCGGCGGCGGCTTGACCATATCGAAGAAGCGGAAGATCAGAAACGTCCACAGCTGACCCGCGAACGTCTCCGGGGTCACGAACAGCAGCACGAGCCAGAACGCGACGATTTCATCCCAAACGATGGCCGACGGATCATCGGTGCCGAGCTTCGACGCAGTGAAGCCCGTTATCCAGATGCCGGCCACGAAGCCTGCAACGATCAATACGGCCCATTCGACGACCGTCATGCGGCCCGCCAGCGCAGCGAACACGAGCCAGGCGAACAGGGTGCCGAACGTGCCGGGCAGGACGGGCGCGAGCCCGCTGCCGAAGCCGAACGAGATGACGTGCAGCGGGTGAGCCCGCATGAAGCGGGCCGTTGCGCGTTGCGGCGTGCCTGGCGGCACGGCCGAGGGGGATTCGGGAAGCATCGGGTCAGTTTGCATGGAAGTGATCGAAGCCGTGCAACTCGAGCTTGAGCGGCTCACCTGACGCGTCGAGCCAGACGATCGCCGGTGCGTCGTGCTCGCGCGTGTTTTCTGCGCGGGCCGTCATCGTGCCGATGCGCGTCAGCGCGACGCCGGCTTTCCGGCCCGCTGCCATGACCGCGTCGCGTTGAGCCGGCGCTGCCGTGAAACAGAGTTCGTAGTCGTCGCCGCCTGCCGCTGCGCATTGCCACTGTGCAGCCTCGGGCAGCTTGCGCAGAAGGGCCGAACGCGGCAGGGCATCGAGCGCCACGCGTGCACCGAGCCGGGAGCGCTCGAGAATGTGCAGCAGATCCCCGGCCAAGCCGTCCGAGATATCGAGCGCCGCATGCGCGACGCCGCGCAAGGCGAGGCCCAGCGTCACACGCGGCTCGGGGCGCTCAAGCGCGCGGCGCAAGGCTGCCGCCTCCTGCGTGTCGAAGGTATCGGCCGGCCACTCGCCGCGCAGAATGCCCAGGCCGGCGCGTGCGTCGCCGAGTGTGCCCGACACCCAGATGTCGTCGCCGACTTGCGCGGCGTCGCGTCGCAGCGCGAGCGCGGGCGGGACATCGCCGAACACGGTCAGGCAGAGGTTGAGGGGGCCGCGCGTGGTGTCGCCGCCGACGAGTTCGCAGCCGAAGCGCTCGGCAAGCGCGAACATCCCTTCGCTGAACGCTTCGAGCCATGTCTCGCTCGGCGCCGTGAGGGCCAGCGCGAGCACGAACGCGCGCGGCTGGGCCCCCATTGCGGCGAGATCGGACAAGTTGACGGCCAATGCCTTGTGACCCAGCGCGTACGGGTCGACGTCGGGCAGGAAGTGGCGGCCCTCGACGAGCATGTCGGTCGAGACGGCCAGCATTTCGCCGGCGCGCGGCGCGATCAGCGCGCAGTCGTCGCCGATGCCGAGGGCGGCCTTCGAAGTGCCGCGGCGGGCGAAAAAGCGGTCGATCAACGAGAACTCGGAAAGCGACATGAGGTCAAGGTCATACGGTGCGCAGACGGCCGGCGTGTATGCCGGGGCGGGATGCAATTGGCGCTACAATGCGTCGAATAGCTATTCTAATCCGCAGTTCAAGCCTGGACCTTTCGCCTCATGTCAACAAACGCCGCCGCCGCCAAGGCAAAGCTTCGCGAAGCCGCACTCGATTACCACGAATTTCCCACCCCCGGCAAGGTCGCCATTGCGCCGACCAAGCAGATGATCAATCAGCGCGATCTCGCGCTGGCCTACTCGCCCGGCGTCGCATTCGCCTGTGAGGAGATCGTCGAGAACCCGCTGAACGCCGCGCGCTTCACGGCCCGCAGCAATCTTGTCGGCGTGGTGACGAACGGTACGGCAGTGCTGGGCCTCGGCAACATCGGGCCGCTCGCATCGAAGCCCGTGATGGAAGGCAAGGCGGTGCTGTTCAAGAAGTTTGCCGGCATCGACGTGTTCGACATCGAGATCAACGAAAACGATCCGCACAAGCTGGTCGACGTGATCGCCGCGCTCGAACCGACGTTCGGCGGCATCAACCTCGAGGACATCAAGGCGCCCGATTGTTTCATCGTCGAGCGCGAGTGCCGCAAGCGCATGAAGATTCCCGTCTTCCATGACGATCAGCACGGTACGGCGATTGTCGTGGCGGCGGCCGTGACCAACGGTCTGAAGGTCGTCGGTAAAGACATCGCGAGCGTGAAGCTCGTCGCTTCGGGCGCCGGCGCGGCCGCGCTGGCCTGTCTGGACCTGCTCGTCGATCTCGGCTTGCCGCTCGAGAACATCTATGTGACCGATCTGGCAGGCGTCGTCTACAAGGGGCGCACCGAGCTGATGGACCCGGACAAGGAACGTTTCGCGCGCGAGACGGATGCGCGCACGCTCGCCGAAGTCATGAGCGGTGCCGACATTTTCCTCGGCCTCTCGGCCGGCGGCGTGCTCAAGCCCGAGATGGTGAAGGGTATGGCGGACAAGCCGCTGATTCTGGCGCTTGCGAACCCGACGCCCGAGATCCTGCCCGAGCTCGCACTGGAAGTGCGTCCGGACGCTGTGCTCGCCACAGGCCGGACCGACTATCCGAATCAGGTCAACAACGTCCTTTGCTTCCCGTTCATCTTCCGCGGGGCGCTCGACGCCGGTGCGACGACCGTCACGCGCGAGATGGAAATTGCGGCTGTCAATGCGATCGCCGAGCTCGCCCGTCAGGAGCAGAGCGACATCGTCGCGACGGCGTACGGTATTCAGGATCTGTCGTTCGGGCCGGAGTATCTGATTCCGAAGCCTTTCGATCCGCGCCTGATCGTGAAGATCGCGCCGGCCGTGGCGCAGGCCGCGATGGACTCGGGCGTGGCGACGCGGCCGATCGAAGACATGGACGCGTACAAGCAGCATCTGCAGCAGTTCGTCTATCACAGCGGCACGACGATGAAGCCGATCTTCCAGCAGGCGCGCAGCGTCTCGCCCGAGAAGAAGCGTGTCGTGTTCGCCGAGGGCGAAGAGGAACGCGTCCTGCGCGCGGTACAGATCGTCGTCGACGAAAAGCTGGCGAAGCCGATCCTGATCGGCCGGCCGGCCGTCATCGAACACCGGATCGAGCGCTATGGGCTGCGGCTCACGCCCGGTGTCGACTTCACGATCGTCAACACGGAGCACGACGAACGCTACCGCGCCTTCTGGCAGACGTACTACAAAA
>CBJMQH010000399.1:0-5167 GCA_966431825.1 uncultured Trinickia sp. | reverse complement strand
GGCGCAAGGAATCGTGATGTTGCCTCCCGATGCGACGCTGATCGCGACCGTCGCATGGCCGTTCACGGTTCACCTCGTGCTCGGCCTGGCGCTCTTCTTGCTGTTTCCTTTTACTCGGCTCGTACATGTCTGGAGCGGGTTCGCTTCGGTGGCCTATTTGTTCCGACCATACCAGCTCGTGCGGGCAAGGCGCTTGAGCGCGGTTCGCAGCCGAAACCACCCGCGCGGATGAAGACATGCATGCTCGGCGCGACGGCGCCACCGGCTGTGCTTCGTTGACCCAGGTCAACGCGTCACGGCCGTTACGCCCTAGGCTGAGTCATCGGCTTCTCTCGCCCACGCGCCACAAAGGGCGCGAAAAGCGTTCGAGGGGCGCGCCGATGTAATCCTCGTTGCAAGGAGTCAGCCATGAACGAACGGACGCAGCCATTCAAGGCGGGCGGTCACGAAGAGGTGTACCCGGGGCTCGGCCACGATCCCTACGCGCTGCGCGGCAAGCTGCCCGAGCCCACCGTCTGCCGCCAGTGCGGTGCCGTTTATGCGGCCGGGCGCTGGCAATGGACAAAGCGGCCCGAAGCGGCGCACGAAACCCTCTGTACGGCATGCCACCGCGAGGCGGATGGGGTGCCGGCCGGCTATGTCCATATCGGCGGCGCGTTTGCGGCCGAGCACCGCGATGAGCTGCTTCAGCTCGTGCGCCACCACGGCGAGCGGGCGCGAAACGAGCGGCCCATGCAGCGCATTTTCTCGATGGAAGAAGATGGCGGCGGCATGGTCGTGACGACGTCGGATGTTCATCTCGCGCGCGATATCGGTTCGGCGCTGAAGTCGGCCTACCAGGGCACGCTCGATCTCAAGTACAACCCCGGCGAGCATCTCGTTCGCGTTCACTGGTCGCGCTAGCCGTCAGGGCAGCGCTATAGCGCAAGCGCCGCGTGCAGCAGCGAAGCGACGGGCGCAGCGCGCAGGCGGAGCAATCATGCCCGTGCACAACGCCGATATCGCAGCCGTCTTCGACGAGATCGACGCGTTGAACCGAACGCTGGACGGCATCGTGCTGCTCAAGGGAATCGAGGTCGATATCCTCGACGACGGTCGCCTCGATCTGCCCGATTCGGTGCTCGGCCGGCTTGATCTGAACGATCAGTTGTGCAGAATGGCGAAGGCCGAGGGCGTGCGCATCGCTATCGACTCGGATGCCCATGACGTGCAGGACTTCGGCGATCTGCGTTACGGCATCGGCCAGGCGCGGCGAGGCTGGCTCGGCAAGGACGATGTGCTCAATGCAAGGCCGCTTCGCGCGATCAAGACGCTGATCGCGCGCAAGCGCCGGACCGAGGAGGCCGTCTGATGGATTCGCTCGACGGACACGGCCGGGACAGGCCGCGCGACGACCCGCTGCTCACCGATTTGTACGAACTGACGATGATGCAGGCGTACTTCGATGCGGGGATGAACGAAACGGCGTCCTTCGAGTTCTTCGTGCGGACGCTGCCGCGCGAGCGCAACTTCCTGATGGCCGCAGGGCTGGAACAGGTACTCGACTACCTGTCGCACCTCTCATTTTCCCCCGACGATATTGCGCGGCTTGCCGCACTCGAGCGCTTCAGCCCCGCGTTTCTCCGCTCGCTCGAATCGCTGCGTTTCACAGGGCATGTCGATGCCATGCGCGAAGGCACGATCTTCTTCGCCGACGAGCCGATCCTGCGCGTGACGGCACCGATTCGCGAAGCGCAGTTCGTGGAAAGCCGTCTCATGAACCTGCTGCATTTCCAGACGCTGATCGCGAGCAAGGCCGCCCGGATCGTGCTGGCCGGCCCCGAGACGGTGCTGGTGGACTTCGGGTTACGTCGTGCCCACGGCGCGGAGGCCGCGCTGCTGTCAGCGCGGGCAAGCTACCTGGCCGGCTTCTCAGGCACAGCGATCGTTGCCGCGGGGGAGCGTTTCGGCATTCCCGTCTACGGGACCATGGCGCATTCCTATGTTCTGGCGCACGGCGACGAAAGCGAGGCGTTCGAGCATTTCGCGCGTGCGCAGCCGCACCACGCGACGCTTTTGATCGACACGTACGACACCGAGGCGGCGGCCCGCAAAGTTCTCGCCCTGGCGCCGCGACTGGCGCGCGAGGGCATTACGATCCGCGCCGTTCGCATCGACAGCGGGGATCTTGCCGACCAGGCGCGCCGCGTACGGGGCATTCTCGACGACGGCGGGCTCGCGCACGTCACGATCTTCGCGAGCGGCAACCTCGATGAATTCCGTTTGCGCGAGTTGCTCGCAGCGCATGCCCCCATCGACGGCTACGGTGTGGGCACGCGCATGAACACCTCGGCCGATGCGCCCTACCTCGATTGTGCCTACAAGCTCGTGGAATACGCGCAAACGCCGCGACGCAAGCGCTCGGACGGCAAGGCGACGTGGCCGGGCCGCAAGTCCGTTTTTCGGTTGCTCGGTGCGAACGGTGTCATGGCCGGCGACTGGATCACGCTGGAGGGCGAGCGGCGCGACGGCGAGCCGCTGCTCGAGCCCGTCATGGCCGGCGGCGTACGTCTCGCACCGGCTCCGACTCTGCAATCGTCGCGCGAGCATGCATGGCGCGAGCTGCACGCGTTGCCGCGTGGCTTGCGTTCGATCGATCCGGCCGATTCGTATCCGGTGGCCATCTCCGACGCGCTGAAGGCGCTTGCGCGCAGCCTCGATGCGGCTACCCATGCATCGGCCACGCCATCCGATCTGCCACCGTCTGCACACGGACCCGGCAATGGCCGATGAGACGGTGCCGCTTTCGGCGAAAGTGGCTGCGTTGCGCGAGGCGGGGAGCTACGCGGAGTGTCCGCAGCGTGTCGAGGCGATCGAAACGCATATGTCGTGGGTATTCCTCACCGATACGTTTGCCTACAAGCTCAAGAAGCCCGGGCGTCGCGATCAACTCGACTTCGGTTCGCTGTCGGTGCGGCGTCACTTTTGCGAGGAAGAGTTGCGGCTCAACCGTCGGCTGGCCGAGCGCGTCTATCTCGAAGTCGTGCCGCTCGTACTGACGCCGCAACGGACATTGACTGTAGCGGGGCAGGGCACACCCGTCGAATGGCTCGTGAAGATGCGCAGGTTGCCGGCGCACCGTATGCTCGCTTGCGCGCTGGCGGAACATCAGGCCGGCCCCGGCGACGCACAGCGCGTCGCAGCGCGGCTTGCCGCATTTCATCAGCGCCTGCCGCCGGCACAGTGGACGCCGCGCGCGTATCGACACCATCTGCGCGCCACGATCGTGCGCAACGAGCAGGTCCTCACCGAAGCTGCGTTCGGCCTCCATGCGGGATGCGTGCGGTTCGTTTGTCGTCTGCAGGCGGCGCTGCTCGAACGGGCCGCGGGCGTCTTCGATCAGCGCGTGCACAGGGGCCGCATCGTGGAAGGTCATGCCGATCTGCGTCCCGAACATGTCTGCCTCGTGCCGCCGGTCCAGATCATCGATTGCCTCGAATTTTCGGCGACGCTGCGCACGCTCGATACGATCGACGAGGCCGCCTTTCTCGCACTCGAATGCGAACGTGCGGGCCGGGCCGACTTCGCGAACGAATTGCTGCATGCCTATGCGGCAGCCGCGCATGAGCGCTTGCCCGAGCCGCTCGTCGATTTCTATCGCAGCTACCGCGCGACGATCCGCGCCCGTCTTGCGATCGAGCACCTGCGCGAAGCCGCTTATCGGGGATCGCCGCATTGGGCATGGTCAGCCCAGCGCTATCTACGCTTCGCGCAACACTATGTCGAGCAGTGCGATGCGGCCTGGGACGACGGCACGCTCAAGTTCCAGTCGGTTCGGTGAGCGAAATGGCCGCTTGCGAGCTGATCGGCACTCGGGACGACGTACCCGGCGCCGGGATCGCGGGTGTCGATCACGGCACGCAAGGTCCCCAATGATCGGCTGAACGGCGGCTCGACCGCGGTCTCGGAAGGCAACCGGCCTTTCGGGCGGCCGAAAACCACGAGGTGTTGGCGCATTTGATTGTCATTGACGCGCCTGCGCGGCGTGCTGCGGCACTATCGTGGGAGGCTGAGCGTGCGGCGCGCGTGCAGTGTGCGCGCCGCATGCGGCATCCATTTCGATCCGATCCGTCTGGGGGGCAAAGATGAGAAGCGGGGTGACGCACGAGGCGCATGCATGAGCAGTGCCTCATGGAGCGCAGTGGAATTCATTCGCAGGAAGCGTGACGGCGCGACCCTCACCGCCGAGGAAATCGGTGCGTTCGTGCATGGCATTGTCGACGGCAGCGTGTCCGACGCGCAGATCGCCGCGTTTGCGATGGCCGTCTACCTGCGCGAGATGACGCCCGAAGAATGCCTTGCTTTGACGTTCGCACAGCGCGACTCCGGTGCCGTCCTCGATTGGAGCATGGCCGACTTGCCCGGCCCGCTCGTCGACAAGCATTCGACCGGCGGCGTAGGCGACCTCACTTCATTGATCCTTGGCCCGATGGTGGCTGCCTGCGGTGCCTATGTGCCGATGATTTCGGGGCGGGGCCTCGGTCATACGGGCGGCACGCTCGACAAGCTTGCGGCGATTCCGGGTTACGACACGGCGCCGTCGGTCGAGCGGTTCAGGCAGGCCGTGCGTCGCGCCGGTGTTGCGATCATCGGGCAGACCGATTCGCTCGCGCCGGCGGACCGCCGGCTCTATGCGGTGCGCGATGTGACGGGTACGGTCGAATCGATTGCGCTGATCACCGCTTCGATCTTGTCGAAGAAGCTGGCAGCGGGCGTGAGCGGCCTCGTCATGGACGTCAAGGTCGGATCGGGTGCTTTCATGCCGACCTATGCGCGTTCGGCCGAACTCGCACGTGCGATCGTCACGATCGGCAACGGCGCAGGCATGCCGACGGCGGCCGTGCTGACCGATATGAACCAGCCGCTCGCGCCCTGCGCGGGCAACGCGCTCGAAATCGGCTGCGCCATCGACTATCTGAGCGGGCGCTCCAGGCCCGCCCGCCTGCACGAGGTGACGCTCGCGCTCGCTGCGCGCATGCTCATGCTTGCCGGGTTGGCCGAGGACATCACGATGGCGCTCGCCCGCTTGCAGGCGGTGCTCGATTCGGGCGCCGCCGCAGAGCGCTTTGCACGCATGGTGGCCGCGCTGGGTGGACCGAACGATCTGCTCGAAGCGTCCGGCCGGTAT